>JBCCIM010000006.1 GCA_039111535.1 Bacteroidota bacterium
CATTTCGCCTGGATGGTGTGAAAGTATCAAAATCTCTTAAGACAAAAAGTGAGTTTTCGGCAAAAGTGTGCCTTGCCAGAGTCAAGGACAGTTTGCACCGCTACAAGGTAGGATTGCTCGAGCGACGAGACGGCTTGGATTTGGTTGAGTTGATTTTGGGGCTTCCCAAGAAAGAAGCTATGGCGATGAATCCGTCGGCGATACGCAAGTCGGTGACGATACTCCAGGCGTGGGCGAAATTTCAAGAGACGATTCCCGAAAACTCGCTGGAGTTGTCAACGCTTTCTGGCATGAGCACCCATGCGGCCGCCGGCTGGCCCTGGATCTTACGGGACTCCCGCCCACGCTGGCACAGATTGATGCGTTTCTTGCTGATGACAGTCCTGAAGCATATGAGAAAGTGGTCGATCAATTTCTCGGCAATGTGGCTTACGGCGAGCGGATGGCTGCTGAGTGGATGGATATTTCGAGGTATGCAGATAGCCACGGCTACCAGGATGACGGGATGCGCAATATGTGGCCCTGGCGCGACTGGGTGATTGCATCATTCAACAATAACCAGCCGTTCGACGAGTTTCTGACCTGGCAACTCGCCGGCGATATGCTGCCCAATGCCACACGCGATCAGGTGTTGGCCACCGGCTTTAATCGTAATCACATGCAAAGCCAGGAAGGCGGCGTTGTGGACGAAGAATACCGCGTTGAGTATGTCGCTGACCGCACCCATACACTGGGCAAGGCTTTTATGGGATTAAGCCTCGAATGCGCCCGGTGCCATGACCATAAATACGACCCCATCTCGCAAAAGGAGTACTACCAAATGTTTGGCTACTTCAATAGTGTCAACGAATTGGGAATTATCCCTTATGCCGGCGAAGCAAGCCCAACGATTATCCTGCCTTCTCAGGATGCTCAAGAAAAGCTAAGCGCAATTGAAGAAGCGCTTGCCCCACTGCGCTCACAGCTTGCGGTGAGTAATCCAGACTACGATAAAGGTTATGAGCGTTGGCTCAACAGTTTGAATGAAAGCAGCCAGTTGGCCATACCCGGATTGGTTGGTCATTATCAAATGGAGGCCATCAACGATTTTAAAATCGATAACCTTGCAGCACCCAACAAACCTGCCACAGTGGAAGGTGACCGGGAAATGCTCATCGAACTGGTTGCGGGCAAATCTGGCAAAGCAATTGCGCTCAATGGAGAGAGCTGGTTTGCTACAGCGCAGGGGAGCCACGCGTTTGAACGGAACCAAATGTTCTCGCTTAGTCTGTGGGTTAATCTGCAGGAAGACAGCCTTGCCGGCCCACTTGTAGGACGCTCATATGGCGTGTTCAATGGCAATCGCGGCTACATGGTGGTACTCAACGAAGACGGCACACTGTCTGCCAGCCTGAACCACGTTGCGCCGGATAATACCATCGAAATACGGACAAAAGCGTCGCTGGCTCTTGATACTTGGCATCATTTGGTGCTGACGTATGATGGCTCAAGCCGTGCTGCTGGTATCCGCTTGTATCTGGATGGGGAGGAAGCCGCGCGCGAAATAGTTGTTGATAACCTGCAGAAGAGTATTCTGGAGTCGTATTACTTCTACGACAAACAAATCCGGAATTGGGGCGGAGACGAAAAGCTGCAATTGGGGCGCATTGATCCGAACCAGACGCGCATGGAGGATGTGCTTGTTGATGAACTCAAGGTTTTTGAAAGCCGGCTGACATCGCTTGAAGTGCAGCAACTTACAGGCTTGGCGCAGCCGCTGGCGTCGATTGTTAAGCAACCCAAAGATGACTGGACAGAAGCGCAAGAGCAGGCGTTGCGTACCCACTATGTACACCGGGTGAGCCCGACTTACAGACGGATCGCGGCAGAAGTTGAGGCACTCAACGGGCAACAAAACGAAATTATCACAACCCAGCAGGAAGTGATGGTGATGCGCGAGTTGAAGAAACCCCGCAAGACCTTTGTGCTAGATCGTGGCGCATACGATGCGCGCATGGAAGAGGTCGTGCCCGGGACGCCGAAAGTGTTGCCGGCTTTTCAGGAAGATGAGGAGCAAAACAGGCTCGGCCTGGCCAAATGGCTAACGGATCCTTCGCATCCGCTGACTGCTCGCGTGACCGTAAACCGCTACTGGCAAATGCTCTTTGGTCAGGGCATTGTGGCGACGCCAGATGACTTTGGAAACCAGGGTAGTCTACCAACCCATCCGGCTTTGTTAGATTGGCTTGCGGTGGAATTCATGGCGTCCGATTGGGATGTGAAAGGGATATTGAAAACCATTGCGATGTCAGCAACCTATCGACAATCTTCTGTCGCTTCCCAGGAAACGCTCGAAATTGATCCTGCAAATCAGTTTCTGTCCCGGGGGCCGAGCTATCGCATGACGGCTGAGATGATCCGTGATAATGCCCTTGCTGTAAGCGGGTTACTGGTGCCGGCAGTAGGTGGGCCGAGTGTACACCCCTATCAACCCGAAGGCCTGTGGAAAGAACTTGCCACGCGGAATGCAACGGAGTACAAACAAGACGAAGGCGATAAGCTGTATCGCCGGAGTATGTATACCATCTGGAAACGCAGTACGCCACCCCCCTCAATGATCAGTTTTGATGCCTCTGAGCGTAACTTCTGTATTGTGGAGCGGCAAAAAACCAATTCCCCATTACAGGCGCTTGTATTGCTGAATGATCCACAATATGTGGAAGCAGCCCGTGTATTGGGGGAGCGGATGTTAAAACAGGGGGGCGCCAGCATCGAGGAGCAGGTTGTGTTTGCATTTCGTTTGCTGACCAGCCGATATCCCACGGAAAAAGAGCAAGGGCTCTTGGTGAGGCTCTTTGAGGAAGAACGCGCCGGCTTTGCTGCAGACCCCGCAGAAGCCGTTGCGCTACTGGCCGTAGGAGAATATCCGCGCGACCGTTCTGTTGAGGCGAGTGAATTGGCCGCACGGACGGTTGTCGCAAGTACCATAATGAACTTTGATGAGGCCTATATGAAGCGCTAGGCGTGTGTTGAATGACTGCCGGGAATTGCCGGCAGGTCGACGTCCTCAGAAATACAAAGCATCGATCCGAAATGCATTGCAATAATTTTGAATCCCGATATACCCGCCGCGACTTCCTGACCAAGACCAGCCTTGGCCTCGGTGCTACTGCACTGGCTTCTTTGCTCTCACCCCAGGAGCTATTTGCTGCAGATCCGGACAAAGGCGTGTTGGGTGGCCCACATCTCCCAGCTAAAGTTCGTCGTGTTATTTACCTGTTTCAAAGTGGAGGGCCATCCCCGCTCGATCTGTATGATCACAAACCGTTGTTGCGAGAGCGGAATGGTGAAGACCTGCCGGCTTCTGTTCGCGGTGAGCAGCGCCTGACCGGGATGACCGCGCACCAGAAGTCATTCCCTCTCGCCGGTTCGCAGTTTGAATTCAATCGGTATGGGGAAAGCGGCATGTTATTCAGTGATCGGTTGCCGTACATCAGCGGGTTGGCTGATGATATTTGCCTCGTCAATACCATGTACACCGAAGCCATCAATCACGACCCGGCCATTACATTTTTCCAGACGGGCTCCCAGCAGCCCGGTCGGCCCAGCATTGGATCATGGATCAGCTATGGCCTGGGATCTGATAATCAGAACCTGCCTGCTTTTTGCGTATTGCTATCACGCAGTTATTGGAGCGGCGGACAGCCGCTTTATTCCCGGCTATGGGGCAACGGGTTTTTGCCCTCCCAGCACCAGGGGGTGCAGTTTCGTTCGGGCAAAGATCCAGTATTGTATTTGAATAACCCGCCGGGCATCAAGTCGGGTAGCCGGCGCAGGATGCTGGATTATCTCAAAGAAATGCAGGAAGCGCAGGCGGCACGCGTGATGGATCCGGAGATCAGCTCGCGGATTGCGCAGTATGAAATGGCGTACCGCATGCAAACCTCAGTGCCAGAGACCATGGATGTGGCTGGTGAGCCCGATTACATTTACGATATGTATGGGGAAAACGCGCGCACGCCGGGGACATATGCCGCTAATTGTTTGCTTGCCCGCCGGCTCATCGAGCGTGACGTCAAGTTTGTGCAGTTGTATCATCAGGGCTGGGATCACCATGACCAACTGCCCAAACATATCACCCAGCTGACGCAGGAAACGGACCAGCCATCAGCAGCCCTCGTGCAAGACTTGAAGCAACGTGGTTTGCTAGATGATACCCTGATTATTTGGGGCGGAGAGTTTGGCAGAACGAATTACTCACAAGGCAAGCTCACAAACGAGACCTATGGAAGAGACCACCATCCGAGGTGTTTCTCAATCTGGATGGCCGGCGCGGGTATCAATGCCGGCACCACCTACGGCAAAACCGATGAGTTTGGCTACAACATTGCCGAAGACCCGGTCCACGTACACGACTTCCAGGCAACCCTGATGCATCTGTTAGGCATCGAGCACGAACGCTTCACCTTCAAGCACCAGGGCCGGCGCTTCCGGCTGACAGATGTGCATGGCAAAGTAGTTTCCGGATTGTTGGCGTAGGAAAATGCGAGTTTCGAATGTCGAATGGGTCAGGGTTGGCAACGTTCTTTACCCATCGCATCCTGAGCTTGCGAAGGATCTCGTGAGGACGAGCAGCCCTTTTGAATATCGAACACCGAACAAGGAACGCTGAATGTCGAAGGAAAATTCAATCACTCCTCACTCCTCACTCCTCACTCCTCACTCCTCACTCCTCAACACCCACGACTGAGGAGGCAAAGGTGTGTAGCGCGGTGCAGCATCATTTGCAGGGAAGCTCGCCACGATCGCTTCCAGTTTGGCGCGCGCATCCTGGTGTTCAGGACTATTGAGCAGGTTGTTGGTCTCGCCGGGGTCTGCCTGAAGGTCGTACAATGCAGACGATACACCATCTTCTACCCATAATTTATACCGTTCGTTGCGCACGGTCCGGTCGGTGAACGACTGTACAGGTACAACCCCATCTGCTGTGAGCCGCGCCGGCCCAAATCCCATGCTGAGCGCCCAGTTGCGCTGCCCCATTTGTGCTGGGTCTTTCAGAACATTGGCAAAAGAGTACCCGTGCAGCAGCAGCGAGTCGGGTGAAGCGATGCCGGCCAGTTCAGTAAACGTGGGAAACAGGTCTGAGAAATCCATTAAAGCATCAGTTGTTGTGCCTGCAGGGATATGGCCTGGAGCACTAACGATAAAGGGTGCGTGCATGCCGTTCTGGCCGAGCGACCCTTTACCACCGGCAACGTCTCTACCATTCATTCGACCATTAATACCTCGTGAGGTCCCATTGTCCGTGGTAAAGAAAATGTAGGTATTGTCTCGGATACCGAGGGCGTCGAGCGTATCGGTTAGCCGGCCTACCAGGTGATCGGTATACCGGACCATGGCGCTGTGTCGGCCAATTATGCCTTCCGCATCAGGTTCATGTGGTGTCGGGACAAGCGGCGGATGGGTGAGCACCATCGGAAAGTAGAGCAGCATGGGCTGATCGTGATTGGCTTCCATGAACGAGATCAGGAAGTCTGCAAAAACGTCCGGGCCAAATTCATCCGCATACGTGCGGCTTCCTTCTTTTGTGTGGATGTAAGGATTTTGAAAGCGTTCTGCGCTTGGGTTAGGGGTATCTTGGTTTGCCGGCGGCTGGCCTTCGTAGCCGGTCCACATGGCGTAGGCGTCAAAGCCGTGTTCGACCATCGCTTCGGGCTGCACGCGGAAGTCGTTGATTTGCCACTTGCCAGCAGCAGCAGTACGGTAGCCGGCGTCTCGAAAAAGACGGGCAAAGGAGAAGTTCAAATCCGGGTCGAAGTGCGCCCCGCCGCCCCACCTCGGCACATCCCAGTGGTTGGTCCACCCATGATGGTAAGGGTACTGTCCTGTAAGCAGTGTGACCCGCGTGGGCGTACATTGTGGCATGGAATGGGCATTGTTGAACAATACCCCCTCTGCTGCCAACCTGTCTATGTTGGGGGTTTCAACAACCTCACTGCCGTACGCACTGATCCATTCCGGGCCCAGGTCATCCACCATGATGAACAGGATGTTTGGGGGTTGCGCGGGCGTGCACCCGGCAAGGAGCAAACAAAAGAAGCAAAGTATCCGCATATTTTCCGATTTTTTAATGGGCTGCCTTATTTCTTTCCAAGCCACGATGCCCTGAATGTACGTTGTGCGTCGGTCAGCGTTTTTCCAGCGTCTTCAAATGGGACCACTTCGACCTGCGGGTTTTCTACAGCAGTAAGCGTTTTGGTGTGCGTCTTGCCGCGTTGCTGATATGTAATCTCAGCGCTTTCGCCAGGCTTTAATTCAGACTCAAGTGCCTGGAGCTGATTTGCATTGGTCAGTGGCTGCCCATTGATGCTGATGATCGTATCTCCCCGGTCGAGGCCGGCTTCATATACCGGTGTCCCTTTACGGGTGTTGTCGCTTACCGTGGTGCCGTCTGTTGTGTATGCCAGGGTTGGAAAGCCGAAGGTGGCTTTGCCAGGATGTTGTTTGCGCAGCATGTAGCCGGCTTGTGCAAGCAAGTCTGCATAGTCTGGCAGTTTACTGTCGCGTACGTAGCTGGCAAAAAAGTCGCGGGCAAATTGGGCATCGTTTGTATACTCCGCCAGCGCTTGCTCAAGGCCGGCCACTGCGTAAGGGATAAACGTTTTGCCGTGTTTTTCCCACAGGTATTTCATGAAGCCATCAAGGGATTTGTCGTGCTGGCGGAGGGTGAGGTCGAGGTTGAGCCCAATCATGGCTCCCCAGGTGTAGTAGGAAATGAAGGTGTTGCTGAAATTGCGCGGGTCGTATGCGGAAGCGCGGTCGACAAATGGCGCTAACATAGACATTTCAATTGGACTAAAAATATGTCGGCCCGGTGAGTTGAATACCGTGTTCAGGCTGCGGCCCAAAGCCCTGGCATATGCAGCGTCGTCGGTTATTTCTGCACGGCGGATAATCAGCGGGGTATAGTAACTGGTGAAGCCTTCTGCAAACCAGAGGTCGGGTGACATGTTGGCTGCTTCAAAATCAAAAGGCTCAAGTGCTGCCGGCCGGATGCGCTCTACATTCCATGTATGGAAATACTCATGAGAAACCGTGCCCAATAACCCCAGCGCGTTGCTGGCAAGCGATGACGAACTTGTAAGGATGGTTGAATTGCGATGCTCCATGCCATCACCTGAAGCCCAGGGCAGGTAAGCCGCTATGAATGTGTAGACACCATTATCGAATGCCGGCGGGCCATCAAAGACAGCATTTTGTTGTTCAACCACGCGCCGGACCATGTCGGCATATTCGTCCACTTCTTTTTGAGTGCCCAGGTGATGGATGGCAAGGCGAATCTGGTAGGTCTCTTTGCTGCCGGGTTCTTGCGGGATGGTCCACGAGCGCATGTCGTAGTCACTCAGCGACGTTGGACTATCCATGAAATAATGCAGATCTGGTGCCGTGAACGTCATCGGATCTTCCGTAGGATAAAGCTGCGTTGCTGCTTTCCATCCAGAAGCTGCCGGCGGATCAAAGCGTACTGTGATGGGCCAGTTGTGGAAATCGCGGGCAAACATGAACGTAGCCGGCATATTCATGTGCGCGTGGGAGGCGTCAATTTGTGAATAGGTGCCATCTGCGCGATCAGCATAGAGCGTGTAGGTAACGGTTATGGTCCCATCATGCCCCACGATATCCCACTGGTGAGGATTGGGCCGGCTGATGTCGAGCGCGTTCCCTTTCCCATCAACAGCCCGTACGTTGTACACGTTTTTTGCAAATTCGTGTAGGGAGTACCGTCCGGGCGACGTGCGGCTCATGCGTACTGCAACCGGCCCGTCAGGGACACCATCGAGCGTCATCGAGATTTCAGCTTCGTGGTGGACGACATTAGGGAACGTGACGTGGTAGGAGACCTGGGCGAAGGCAATGTTACAAAACAGTACGAGGTTGCAAAACAGGAGGAGGCACCATGGCAGGGGAAACATCCGGCGCACTAACAGGCGATTAATCATAAACGTAAAGCTTTGTGTGAAGCGATAGTATTAATGAAGCGATAGCATTAAACGTCCAGGCAGATAATGTCATGTTGGATGGAAGAAGTTACTACCGGCCCATTTTCTGGGTCAATATACATGTCGATTTCAGATCTAACACCAAAATCTTCGAGGTAGATACCCGGTTCAACCGAAAAGCCCACGCCGGGCAAGATCGCACGCGTGTCGTGTGTTTCGAGGTCGTCGAGGTTTACACCCAGGGCATGTGCTGTTGGACTAATGCCCATGCTGTGGCCGGTGCGGTGAGAAAAATAGGCGCCATAGCCAGTTTCTTCGATGAAGGTGCGGGCTACCCGGTCCATCTGCCATCCCTGCACTGTTGTGTTAGTTTGCCATGCGTCTTCCAGGGCATCAACAACGGCATCCCTTGCACCAGTGACATGGTTGAATACGGCCTGGTGTTTATCGGATGGTTGGTTGCCGGCAAAACCTAGCCATGTGATGTCGCAATAAATGGCATCCGGGTCATGGTATTTGGCCCACAAGTCAATCAGGATCCAATCCCCTTTGCGAATGGGTGAATGGTTTTCTGCTGATGGTTCAAAGTGCGGATCTCCGCTGTGTTCATTGGCGGCTACAATGGGTCCATGGTCGAAATAGAGGCCGCGGCGATCAAACTGGTTGCGGATAAAAAGTGCAATGTCAAACTCTGTCACCGATGTGTTTTGCGAAAGCGTATCTGCAATTTGAGCAAAAGCGAGGTCTTTGATTTCATTGACTTCGATGCAGGCTTTCCGGTGTAAATCGAGGGATTTACGGGACCAGGCGGTGGCAGCTGCCTGGAACAGATCGGCAGAGGAGACCACCTCAAGCCCCATGGCCCGCACGCTCTCGATGGTGCCGGCATCAACCCAGGAATGCATTGGGATGGCGCCACCAGCGGAGTATTCCATTGCAACGCGGCCTGAGCCGGATGTGAGCGCGCGCAATGCGGCCTGTAATTCTTGCCAGGTGACGTAGGTTTTTTTAGGCAAGTCTATGGTAGCGAACTCAAGCCGGTCGAGGTTGTGCAGCAACAAACACGGATCGCCCGTTGCCGGAATCCACAGGTAATTGCGGCGTGAAGTTGGGCACGTTGTACCCAGGGTTTGCCAAAATACGGGGTTGCTGCCACGGAAATCGTACAACAGCCAACCATCGATGGCATGTTGTTGCATGAAGTGCTGGGCGTCGTTAAGTGCGAGGTTCAATGTATCTGAATTTCAGTGTGGAACGGGAGATCTTGTTGCCGGGTAAATATAGGCTCAAAATTCAGTGGGTAAAATGCCCCTGCGCGTCATTCACTCCATTTTATAAGCTTCCTTGTTAGCGTTTAAGGTTTGAAAGCCCATGCTGGTTGTTATTGCATTCTACAAATTTGTACCCATTCCCGATTTTGCGTCGCTGCAATCTGCATATTACGATATATGCCGCGCGCATGACGTACGCGGTACAATTCTGCTTGCACATGAGGGGATCAATGGTATGCTTGCCGGCCCCCGTGAAGGCATCGATGCTGTTTTGAAGTACATGCGTGACGACGAAAGACTGGCAGATCTTGAGCACAAAGAGTCGTTCTGCGAGGCGTCTCCCTTCAAACGGCTACGCGTGCGCTTGAAACGCGAGATCATCACGATGGGTGACCCCTCTATTGATCCCCTGGAGCAGGTCGGGCAATACGTGGAGCCAGAAGACTGGAATGCCTTGATTTCCGACCCGGAGGTGACCCTGGTTGACACACGGAATGATTACGAAGTTAACCTGGGTACCTTTAAAGGCGCGATCGATCCCGATACCACCTCGTTTCGGGAATTCTCAGCGTACATTGCCAAAAATCTCGACCCTGCAAAGCACAAAAAAGTAGCGATGTTTTGCACGGGGGGTATCCGGTGTGAAAAAGCCACTGCGTACATGCTGCGAGAAGGGTTTGAAGAAGTCTACCACCTCAAAGGTGGCATTCTTAAGTATCTGGAAGAAGTGCCGGCATCGAGTAGCATGTGGGAAGGTGAGTGCTATGTGTTTGACGACAGGGTGAGCCTCGACCACAAACTCGAGCCGGGCACATACGGCGCCTGCCACGGATGCGGGAAGCCACTGGCACCAGACGATATGGCATCAGAACTGTATGAGCGTGGCGTAACGTGCCCGCGGTGTTATAACATCCTTACAGAAGGGCAGATTGCGAGCTTTAGGGAGCGGCAGCGGCAGATAGATTTAGCCAAAACCCGGGGTGAGACGCACGTGGGGGATGCCTGATGGCTGTAGTGTTTCGTGAAGCGAGCCGGCGCGACCTTGAGACACTGGTCAAATTGTTGGCTGCTGATCCGCTGGGGGCAACCCGCGAACAATATGAATTGCCTATCCCTTTGGCTTATGTGTTGGCTTTTGATACCATTGATGCAGATCCCAACCATCTGCTCATTATCTGTGAGTTTGAAGGCGTGTTGGCGGGTTTCTTCCAGCTAAGCTTCCTCCCGAATCTTAGTTACATGGGCGGTTGGCGCGCGCAGATTGAAGGGGTCCGGGTTGCTGAATCACACCGCCGAAAAGGCATTGGCCGGCTGATGTTTGAACACGCTATTGCACTGTCTCGCGAAAAAGGCTGCCACTTGCTACAGCTTACAACAGACAAAAAGCGTCCGGATGCGTTGGCGTTTTATACTTCGCTTGGGTTTGTGGCGTCACACGAAGGGATGAAGTTAAAACTGGGGTGATTAGCTTATTTGATGCCCACGATTTTGAAGCCCACAATGGTGACAAACAGAAAAGGCCGAATCACTTGATTCGGCCTTTTCTGTTTAAACGGATAGGTATGCAGATCAGGAACTGGTATCGCCCCGGATGATGATATGATACCCAAAGTCTGTTTCAACAGGAGCGTCGGTGATGTCACCTGTCTCCATGGTGTCGAGGGCTTCGTCAAACGCCGGTACCATGGCGCCACGGAACCACACGCCGAGGTCACCACCATTCAGGCCACTTGGACCATCAGAGTGCTCTTTTGCGAGTTCGGCAAAGTTGGCTGGATCTTCTTTTGCCATAGCCAGGATGCGCTCAGCTTCAGCTTTTGCTTCTTCTTTTGTGCGGGTGATGTCTGTGTCTGCCCGCATGGCGCCCTGGTAAGCAATGAGGATGTGCGCGCCAGCACGCTGCTCCAGTTTAACACGTTTAATAAAGGCGTATCCTACAGGAAGCTCAATCGGGCCACCAGCTTCGTCAAACGAAAGTGCCTGGATAGCTGACATGATTTCAGGGGAAACAGGGTCGCAGTCCTTGAAGGCGCCGATGAACATCTTGCCTTCTGCAAAATCATTGTACTCTGTGGCAAGCTCATCGAAGTTGTCTCCGCTGATTTTTGCTTTAAGTTCGTCAACCAGCGTTGCAGCAGCTGCTGAATCGCGGGTTACAGTTGGGGGGACTCCCTGCAAGCCTGCTACACCAATAATAAACCCTTCAGCGCCGAAGTGTGCTGCGCTGGCATCATTGCGGCGCATGACGTGGTAGCCAAACATGGTTTCAACAGCTGTTTCAGAGATGGCATCAACAGCAAGTGCTTCAATGGCGGTATCGAACTCTGGTACCATCTGACCTTTTGGCCAGGTGCCCAGGTCGCCACCGTCAGGACCGCTTGGGCCATCGGAGTTTTCGCGCGCCAGGTCTTCAAATTTAGATGGATCCGCTTTTAGCTGAGCAATGAGCTCGCTGGCTTTTTCAAGTGCCTCTTCTTTGGTCCTGACCACACTAGAGTCCGCGCGCATGGCGCCGGCATAGGCAATAAGGATGTGAGAGCCGGCGAACTGGTTGGGATCAGAGAACATCTGGATGTCCCCGGAAACCTCAGTCTGCGCCTGCGTCTCATCTGTTTTTGCGCATCCGATGATAAAGGTGGTGCATAGGAGCGCAAAAAAGAGGGTTTTAATTCTATTTAAAGGGTTCAAAACAAATCTCAGTTAGTGGATAGCGGAAAAAAGCGTAAACGACTGTACTGCCCGCCAGTTTCGGGAATAGACTACGCGCTATATAACGTTTTGGCGCAAAAGCTATTGCCCTGCACGAGATATAGGGCCCGGGAAAGATTGGTGGGCATGCAGTAACTCCCAGCCGTCTTTCTTCTTTTGCCAGAGGTAGGTCCAGGCTACACCGCCAGAAAGTGAGCTGCCACTTTTGGAATTTGTGGTAAAGTTGCCTTCAGAAACCACGAGCACCAGGTCTGGCGTGAGTACTTTCACAACCGGTTCGCCGATGTTGATTTCCTGGCTTGCTACGCTGGCATATACGCTGCGGTAATTGTTAACCATCTGACTGCGAATAAACCGTTTGCCATCAATAATGTGTGCTGCGTCAAGTGCATCGCTGTGGTAGCGAAAGAGCCCATCAGCATCAGCATTTTCAGCAGCAAATCTGATTTCATTGGTAAGGGCAAGTACTTCGCTGGTGAGCTGGTTTTTCTCTTCACCTGAGGGCTCACGCACACGCAACGTACACGCGCTAAGAAAGACCATCAGGGCTAAAAAGCAGACAAATCGTGTCATACCTGGATTTTTTTCTGGAAATAATGATGCTAAAAATTGGATCAATATAGGGGTTGTACTTCGCAGTGTCAGTATACGGCAAGAAGCACACCTGCTGTTTCGTAAGGCCCGGTATATTGGACATTCGCGCTTGAATAAGCGATATTGCAAGTATTATTACTTCCACTTCAGTACAGTGGCCCGTCGTTTAAGTTATTATTTTTTGTAAATTTACAGAAAATAAAGGAAGTCCCCCCTTTCTCCCCACAATTCTGTTACGTCTAGTATATGAAACGCTTCCCTTTCTGGTTGGCAGTGCTTGGTATGCTGCTGTTGGCCTCGCCCGTCGCCGGGCAAACCTGGATACCTGGCGCCATAGAATTTTCCCGCCTGGCTGGATTTGGTCAGTCAATTGTAATTGATGGGAATCAGGTTATTGCCACCCGTACGGGTGAATCAGTGATGTTTCCGTCGCCAGCCAGCCAAAAAGGTGGCGTATTCATTTTTTCGGATACGGAAACGGGTTGGCAACAGGTTTATGAGCTTGTACCGGATGACATAGAGATTGGCGACCGATTTGGTCATGCAGCAGTGCTTTCCGGTGACTTGCTGGCGGTATCTGCACCGGGTGCCAATAAAGGATGTGGCGCGATTATTCTATTTGAACGTGCAGATCGGGTGCCCTGGGAGGCTGTAGGCCGTTTGGAAAACAACGGTTGCGAAATGGACGAGCGCATGGGCTGGTCAATGGCTTTTGTCGGCGACAAGCTGTATGCCGGCGCTCCTGGCAATGACGAACGCAGTGGTGCTGTACACGTTTTTCAATCTGAAAATGAAAGCTGGTTCCTGGCCGCACAATTGGATAGCCCGGAGGCAAACACAGCCTTTGGCGAAAGCCTCGCTGCACAGGGATCCATGCTGTTTGTCGGTGCACCAAATGCAGCAGATGGCGCTGGTCAGGTTTATGTGTATGCGCGCGACGCAACAACCCCTGTGCAAACGCTTGCCTCAGAAGATGAATCAGTACGGCTATTTGGCCTCGAAATCGCAGTAGATGGTAACCGTATGTTGGTTGCTGCACCCGGACTACGCGCCCGTGAAATAAGTGGTGGCCGCCCGGTTGCCGGCAAAGTCTTTCTGTTTGGCCACGATGATGTGGCCCGCTGGACATCAACATCTATTCTTGAGTTGGCTCTGTCACCCGATCAGCCTCCTCACCAGGCTTACGGCTATGGCACAGCAATCGCGCTCCAGGGTAATGAAGCCTGGATTGGTGCACCTTTTGGTGGTTCGGGCGCCGGCGCTGTTTATACTTATGATTTGACGCGTACAGGCTGGGAAAACACACAGGTGCTGGCAACGCGCCCGCTTGCAGTAGGCGCCGGCTTTGGCGGCCAGCTTGCGTTTAAAGATGACCTTGGCGTTGTAGGTGCAATTCGGGCAGACTTCGGTGAGGGGCGCGGGGTTGTATTCACGCGCACCGATGACACATGGGAAGAACAACATCCTATTAATGATGCAGGGCGCGGTCTCGAAGCCATGACGGGGAGCGAGATGCGCTGTCTTGAAGGCAAAGTTGATCAGTTTGATTGTGAAGAAGTAGACCTGCTCTCGTTTCTGCCCATTGATGATGTTGGCGGGGGCCGCGGTGTTATAGTAAATGATGTTTGGGGGTGGACCGACCCGCAGACGAAGCGCGAATACGCAGTGGTTGGTCGGTCAAATGGGACTTCATTCATCGACGTGACTGACCCTTCTAACCCGGTCTATGTTGCTGATTTGCCGGCCACTGTCGGTTCGTCTCCCAATGCGTGGCGTGATGTGAAAGTACACCGGGACCATGTGTATGTTGTGGCTGATAATGTAGGGAAACATGGCATGCAGGTATTCGACATGCGTGAATTACGTAATCTGGAAGATGTGCCAGCCACTGTTGAGGCAACAGCCCTCTACGATAAAGTCTATAGCGCACACAATGTTGTTGTCGATGAAGCCCTGGACCACGTATACATTGTTGCAGCCAGTGGCGGCGGTGAAACCTGTGGTGCTGGCTACCACATGGTTGACGTAAGTGATCCGGCAGATCCTACGTTTGCCGGTTGCTTCAGCGATCCTTCTGCGGGTGCAGGAGGCAACCACATCCACGACGCCCAATGTGTGATCTACGACGGACCAGATGAAGACCACCGCGGCAAGGAAATCTGCTTTGGCGCCAATGCCTCGGTTTTCTCTATCGCTGACGTATCTGATAAAAAGGATCCGAAAACATTGTCAGCCCTCGACTATCCCAATGTGGCATACGTACACCAGGGCTGGTTAACCGAAGACCAGCGCTATTTCTACATCAACGACGAAGGAGATGAAGTAGGCGGCCTGACGCCACGTACCCGTACACTGATCTGGGATGTAGAAGACCTCGATGACCCCGTATTTGTCAAGGCCCATCTTGGCACAACGGCCGCGAGTGACCACAACTTCTACATTCGCGGCAACCTGATGTACCAATCGAACTATGTGAGCGGTTTGCAGATTTTGGATATTTCTGATCCGCTGAATCCAACGCAGGTTGGCTCGTTTGATACGGTGCCGTGGGGTGAAAATGCGCCGGGCTTTGCCGGCTCATGGAGCAACTATCCTTACTTCGAAAGCGGGACGATTGTCGTGAGCAGCATCACTGAAGGCGTTTTTCTGGTACGCAAAACGCCGCGGGTCATGCCTTAGGTAGCCTCCGTTGTTGGACTTCTATCACTAACGCTTAATCTCAAATCGCATGCATTGTGCTTAAATCATGATTAGGATTTTTAAGTCCATATCAATTTTGCTTCCACTGATTATCAGTATCCCTTGCTTTGCTCAAGAGGAAAGCTCCGACTTATCTAATGACGGTTTGATTGTCGATTCGTGTGAGTTGCTCGTTTCATCTGACAACGCTTTTGGCTCCATCAATGTGGAAGAGTATTCTCCTACTCCGGGTCCCGTTGATGTTGGTGTCAAGTTTCAGATATCAAACAACCAGCCCTGTGTTGTCGAAAAGGTGACCCCATTCCGGATGTATTTCCCAGCCAATTTTCAGGTTCAGGTATCCACTAAAGAAAGAGGATCTAAGATCAGATTGTTTTTAAATGACAAAAATGGTAAACCGAGGGGCTCGATTTACGATACGACGCGAGGATGCGCAACGGTCTTTGAGGACTGGGAATTTATGGTTGGTTGTAGCGGCGTAAGATAGCATCAGTAGACACTAAATGATGGCTGATCTGTGTAAGAAGTACGCACGAGTATCTTGTGGTATTTGCCGTTGGTAGGCCGAGAGAACTTTCATGATCCCGATGCGGGCGCTTCCCTGGCTTGTTCGATGAAGCGCACCCACTGATCCTGCGCATTGGGATCCCATATTTTCTCCATGTCTGCACGCGCCGCGGCTTCTGGTTCACCCAATTGCAGGGTGCGGTACAGGTACACAAATGCAGATACCCGCATATTTGCAAAGCAATGGACGTAGACTTTCCTGTCCTTGTTTGCCTCCATCACATCAAAAAACAGCTTTAGATCGCGTGGTGCCGGGTTTTTCCAGGAGACTGGAATCTGGATGTAGGTCATTCCTTGCTGCGTAACGAGAAAGCCTTCAGAGCCATTGCGTTCTTCATCAGCCGGCGCCAGATTAATCACCACTTCGAAGCCGGCGTCTTTTAGTACGGCAATTTCGTCGTAGGTGATCTGACCAGAGGTGGAGAGCTGATCATTTATTGCGAGGTATGCGCGGATATTTTCTAGCATGGGTTTGGGGGCTATAGAATCTACAGCCGGTGCTACTTGTGCTTGTGTATTGCTCCAGCAAGCGCACAGCAGGATGAGGGCAAGGACAGTTTTCTGCATAAAGGTATGTTGTGGTAGCGGATGTTTACCAGGTTACGCATCAAGCGCTGTCAGGATCTTTTGGGCTGCCTTGATTTCATCCGTGTTAATGGTGTGCCCCATACCTGGATAGATCGTTTTTGTGACCTGTCCGCCGAGGTCAGTGAAAATATCAGCGGTTTCCTCGACCCTGTGCAGTGGAATATGTGCATCGACATCACTGCAGCCGATAAACACGGGTGTGTTGTTGAGGTTGCCCGCGTAGTCTGGTAATTGACCAGGCGGGCCAATGAGGCCGCCGCTGAAGACCAGTAAACCACCGTATCGCATGGGGTTTCGTGCGATGTATTCACTTGCCAGGCAGGCGCCCTGCGAAAATCCCCCCAATACAATACGGTCTGTGGCGATGCCGGCCTCGTTCAACTGCGTAACCGTCTGGTCAATCAAGTCGAGGGCAGAGGTAAGGTACGGCTCGTTTTGGGCAATGTCTGCAATAAACCTGAACGGATACCAGCTCCCGTTGGCTGCTTGCGGCGCAACGTAGGCCATCTGCTCTTTTTGTAGCACGCGTTCGAGGTCGAGCATGCCCTGGGCCAGTGCACCCCGGCCATGGATTAAAACCATGGCTGATGTAGCTTCGGCTACCGGGGTGCCGGCATAAAACAAAGGCTGATTTCTATGTGGCATCGATCGCTTTTGGTTATCGGTTCAGGGTTGGGAGGGTGTTTTCGATTTTTTTACGCTGCACCTCGAGCCAGGGCGGTAGTTTCAGGTCTTGCCCGAGTGATTCAACGGGTTCGTCGTAGGCAAACCCGGGTGCATCGGTGGCAATTTCGAACAATACGCCGCCCGGTGCACGGAAGTAAATCGAGTGGAAGTATTGGCGATCGCGGACGGGGGTTACCTGCTGTCCTGCTTCGCGCAAGGTTTTCAGGTATCTTGCTTGCTCGGCGTCATCGCGGGTTCTGAATGCAATGTGGTGCACAGAGCCGGCGCCAAACCTGCCCGGCGGGAGTGCTGGTGTTTCCAGTAAGTCAAGATAGACCGCCGTATCCACGCCGGCAGCTTTAAAACGATGTCGGTCGCCTTCCTGTCCGATAGCCGTATAGCCAAGGTGTGTAGTTAATAGTTTAGCGGTTTCGGCGACACTGGTGAGCCATAGCGTAACGCTGTGGAAGCCATGGATGGCTTTGTCAGCCGGTACCGGGCCGGCCTCCCAGTGCGAAATGTTGCCAGGTGATGCACTGGCAATGAGCTCCAGGTTCATGTTATCGGGATCCCGAAATAAGAGTACAGCTTCGCCGAATCTGGTGCCGCCGGCTTCTGGCGTATAACCCATTTGTTGCAGCCGGTCGGTCCAGTAATCCAGTGCGTTGGCGGGGATCGTGTAGGCCACAGCCCCGGTTTCGCCGGCGCCAGGTGTACCCTGAACCATGTTGGGCCAGGGGAAGAAGGTCATTATTGTGCCTGGCGTACCGGTTTTGTCGCCGTAATACAGATGGTAGGTGCCCGGGTCGTCGAAGTTTACCGTGGTTTTAACCAGGCGTTGCCCTAACACGTGCTGGTAGAAACTGACATTTTTCTGTGGATCACGCGCCATCGCGGTAATGTGGTGTAGTCCCTGAATCGGTTGCATTTATTTTGATGTTGTTTATTCCGATGTTAAGATAAATTATCAAAAAAATTGTTACAGTTGTTGTCTGCCAAGTTTTTTGCAGAGGGCCTCCAGTTGCTCTTGTTCGGTAGAGTTGAGGGCCGCCATGGCGTCGGTGATGCCTGCTACATGCGCCGGCATAATGTCTTTCACCAGCTGTGCGCCGGCTTCTGTTAGATGAATTTCGATACAGCGCCGGTCTTTCTGACCTCGCTCGCGCCGCACCAGGTCGCGTTTTTCTAGGTTATCGATGACGAGGGTCATGTTGCCGCTGCTCTTGAGGATTTTCTTACCCAGTTCGCTGGTCTGCAGTGGACCCAGGTGGTGCAGTGCCTCCAAGACACCAAACTGACTGATCGTCAGCCGATGGTTTTGCAGGTGTCCATTTACCATGCCCGAGATGGTTTCTGTGGCCCTGGAAAGCTTGATGTAGACGTTAAGTGCAAGGCGTTCGTCGATTGCACCAGAATAGTGTGTGCCCATGGTATATAGATATATTTCGATATTGAAATATATGATATCGTGATTAATGTGTCAAGTTGTTAATATCAATACGGATAGCGAAAGGCCTGGATTTGCCGGCTCGACGGGGTTTAGGATAGGTTATCCACATTTCCCCACGTTTCCCCACATTTTGTGGAAAACTCAACATGATTTGTTTGTTAGTTGATGTGTTACTTTAGATAAAAGCCGATAAATCAATGGCTTATGGACGAAAAATTTGTTTTAAAATCAGCCGCCGGTAGAGGGTGGGATGATGTAAATCAGTATACAGTGTGTAGGTAAATTTATGTATATCACATATGTTTTTACATATTTTTGCTGGAAAGTATTTCCACATTAACCCACTTTTTTTCCACAAAAGAGAACTTTTACCGCTGTAATCACTTGATATTGATCCCAAATAATGTAGTTTTGGGGAATCGTGGGGAAAAGTGGGGAGTAGTATCTCCTTTTGTTACGCACGACGGTACGGATGAACTGCCTTTGGGCGCTATGGCATTAAGAAAGACATGGCAGGATTTAAGGGACAGGCTGAATATTCAGTTGACGCAAAGGGGCGCATAGCGATTCCCTCGAAAATGCGTGCTGCCCTTAATCCGGAGGCGAAGAATACATTTACTGTCACCCGCGGTTTTGAAAAGTGTGTTTTCCTGTATCCACTTGATGTATGGGACGGCATGGAGTCTAAAATGCGCTCACTGAATATGTACAACCGTGAGTCGCGCGACTTCCTCCGAACTATTCTGATGTGGGCAGATGAGGTGGTGCTCGATGGGCAGGGCAGAATTTCGGTTGCAAAGCCGTTGCTGCAGTTTGCTAACATCAAGCCCAGCGGAAATGCACGCATCATAGGTGCACTGGATCATATAGAGATATGGGATCCGGAAGCCTTTGATACACATGTTTACAAAAGTGCTGAGAATTACGAGGTGTTGGCTGAGCGTGTGATGGGAGGCGGAGGAGACTGAGCCGGACATGCCTTATGTCTGAAGCACATGATAATACATCTGATGAGGGGAGTGATTCCCAGGAATTCGCTTCATCTTATCATGCCCCCGTTCTTTGTGATGTTGTTGTTCAAGGGCTCGTTGAGAACCGTGAAGGCTTGTATGTAGATGCTACCCTCGGTGGTGGCGGTCACACTGCAGCGATGCTGGCTTATTTGAAGCCGGCGGGCAAAGTGGCCGGCATTGATCAGGATGCAGATGCCATTGCCGCGGCACGTGTACGACTTGAGGAAGATGAGCGCAATGGTCGATTTATGGCATTGCGCGGGAATTTTGCAGAAGCACGTGAGCTATTGTCCGCCCAGGGTGTCAGTCAGGTTGACGGCATACTCCTGGATTTGGGTGTTTCATCCCACCAATTGAATACCGCTTCTCGTGGATTCAGTTACGCTGGAGATGGTGCATTGGATATGCGGATGGATGGCCGGACAGGGGTGACAGCTGCTGACATTGTCAACGGTTGGGCGCCACAGGATTTGACACGCTTGCTGCGCAAGTATGGAGAGGAGCCGAGTGCACGTCGGATTGTGCAGCAGATTGTAGCGGCCAGGCCGTTGCAAACTACTGGTGCACTTGCAGATGTCATACGGTCCACGGTTTCGAGCAACAGGATAAACAAGACGCTTGCCCGCGTCTTTCAGGCCCTGCGCATTCAGGTGAATGATGAATTGCAGGTCCTTGAGGACACGCTTGCTTTAAGTGTGGACCTTTTAAAGCCGGGTGGCCGAATCGCGGTGATTAGTTATCACTCGCTCGAAGATCGGCGCGTCAAAAGATTTTTGAAATACGGAAATCTGGATGGAACGCCCGTCCGCGATTTCTACGGTCATCTGGTTACGCCGTGGCGGCTTGTAACCCGAAAGGCAATTAAGCCTGATGATCGGGAAATTAACCAAAATCCGAGGGCCCGAAGTGCTCGATTGCGCATTGCAGAAAGAATATTGCCCCCAGATGGCTCTTCCGCAGCGGATCGGGCGAGATCATCCAATTCTTGACCTTTTGCTCTGAGTGCAAGCATATCATGAATAGTACAGTTACACAAAAAACCAAATCTCGTAAGCGTAAGACGCAGGCCCGCAAGCGGCCGGCAACGCGCCGTCGTGTCGCAAAAAAACGCGCACCCTCGAGTGGTATTGGTATAGCTGATTGGATTGCACTTGGGGTAGGCGGCGAATCGGTTACCCTGCCTGAATGGACAGATCTTTCTACCGGCAAGAATAAAAGGAAAAAGTCAAACCGCGTCAGAAAGCAGGTCGACTCCTTGTTAAGTGGTGTATCTACTGGCCAATTTGTGATCGTTCTGCTCGTTGCGGCAATCAGTCTTGGGTTTTATGTGAGCCATGTTTTTGCCACAAGAGATACACTTTCGCTCCTTGAGCAACAGCGCCGCGCCAATTTGCGGCTCGAACTGCAATACAACCAGCTGAAAGGACAACTGGACAAAAAAATTAGCCCCAATGCCGTTTACCGACGCGCACTTGAGCTTGGTCTGCAAGAAGGGTTGGCTTTTGAGCCGGTTGTCCATTGGGAATTAAAAGAATCTAAATAGCCTGCATTGTAAGATCCTAGAATGGAACTCCAGGAAAACATACAGTTGAGAATGTACGCAATCATGGTGGGGCTTGGCTTCCTCCCCTTGCTTGTTGTACTCAAGCTGTTGGGGATCTATGTCTCGGACCGAACAGAGTTGAGTGCACAAGGGGAGCGGCAGGCGAGCACCATGGTGGATATTCCCGCCATGCGAGGATCGATTTACGACCGCGCCGGCCGCGAACTGGTTGTAAATGCAGCAAGCTACAACCTCGCGCTCGATCCTACTGTTGATGGCTATACGTCGGAAGTTGAAAAACAACTGTTCGATAACCTGGCTGTACTGACCGGGCAGTCAGCGTCTTACTTCAGGAAAAAAGTCGAGGGTCGCACGAGCCCCAAATATGTACTGCTGTGGACCAGTCTGATCGAATCTGAGAAGCAGGTTGTTGACGAATGGGATGTACCGGGCCTTTTGCTTGTCCGTACGCTAACCCGCCGGTATAACTACGAGGAAATGGCTGCCCATGTAATTGGGCACCTGAGCCGGGATGGTCGGGGTATCGACGGACTTGAGCTGCAGTATGAAGACTATTTAAAAGGTACGTCTGGACAGCGCGCTGTCCAGCGGGACCGCAATGGCGAAATCAAAGCTTATGTAGCCGGCCATACGGTCACACCTGAAGATGGGCAGAATTTGTACCTGACCATTGATCTGGAATTGCAGGCAATTCTTGAAGATGAATTGATGGCCGGCGTTACGGCAACCAAGTCAGCCTGGGGTACGGCCATTGCAATGGATCCGGAAACCGGGGCCATTTTGGGTATGGCAAGCGTCCCAGTCTACAATCCCAACGAATACCACAAGTCGGATGTATCGGCGCGCCGGAATAGAGCAATTGCTGACCAGCTTGAGCCTGGTTCTACGTTTAAACTGGTTACGGCTGCTGCTGCCATTGAGCAAGAAATTGTTAGCATGGGCGACACGCTGGAGACTGGTAACGGGTATGCCGTCGTTGGTCGGCGCGGGATGCACGACCTTCATGCTTACGGCACAATAAATTTTCAGGAAGCCATTGCAAAATCGAGCAACATCGGAGTTGCACGCACCGCAGTACAGCTAGATCGGGGTGTATTCTATCAATACGCCAGAAACCTTGGATTTGGACAAAAAACCTGGATCGATTTACCTGGCGAAGTTGATGGTACGTTGCGCAAACCAAAAGACTGGACGGGTGCTTCCCTCGCTTCGATGAGCATCGGGTATGAGGTGGATGTTACCCCTTTGCAGATGCTGACTGCCTACAGTGCGCTTGCAAACGGTGGATTGCTGATGAAGCCCTACGTGGTTTCCGAGCGGCGCGATCAGCGTGGCCGGACGTTATGGCGTGCCAAACCGGACTCTATTCGCCGTGCCTTGAAGCGCGAAACTGTGAAAGCCTTGCTGCCGGCATTTGTTGATGTAGTTGACTCAGGATCTGCCAAATTGGCCCGCATTGACGGCTTGACAATCGCTGGTAAAACCGGCACTGCGCGTGTCATTGTAGATGGCGCTTACAACAAAGAAATACACCGCGCTTCCTTTGTAGGATTTTTTCCAGCAGAAAAGCCTTCAGTGGCTGTCATGCTTATGCTGGCGCGCCCGAAAGTGAAGGGAAATAGCGGCGCGATCACAACACCAATTTTCAAGCGGTTAGCCATGCGATGGATGAGTTCATCACCCGATGCATTGGTTGCGCCGCAGGTTGCTGCTGAAGAACATGCATCTGAACCTGCGCGCCTGATACCACAAATTGGCGGACAACCCGTAGCGGTTGCCGCTGCACGGTTGCGCGCAGCAGGATTTGAAGTGCGCGATGCTGCACCGATGCACGCTGTCCATGCAGTGGAACAGCCGGTCAAAGACGATTTGGTTTTTGGCAAAAGAGTCAACCTTGAAATTGCGCCGGCGGATACCATGCCGGCGGCGCTAATGCCAGACTTAACTGGCCTGAGTACCCGGCAAGCTGTTTTTTGGAGTCATGCAACTGGTGTCGACGTGAAACTCGAAGGCCAGGGCATGGTGGTCAGCCAGACCCCAAAACCCGGTGAGCCACTTGCGGCAACTGCCGTTTTGCGATGTCGGTGATCCATTGGAACCTGAAACGTTTAACAGGGAGCTGTTAAACGCATCCTGGATCATCTATGATTGACTTACTGACTCTGGTTGGTCGGCTTTCAGCCCAAGGGCTGCTTGTCGATCAGGTTGGAGATGTAAATAAAGTTTATATCGACCATTTGGCTAATGATAGCCGGAAGGTCGGGCCGGCCGGCTTGTTTATCGCCATTAAAGGCGAGCTCGTCGACGGGCACCTGTTCATTGAAAAGGCTGTTCAAAACGGAGCCATTGCCATCGTGTGCGAAGCGATGCCGGCGGAAGTGCATTTGCGCTTCCCCGGCGTCGTTTTCGTACAGGTTTCTCAGGCAAGAACTGCGCTGGCTGAGCTAGCGGCCGCTTTTTACCGCGACCCCGCAAGGCACCTGCGCATGGTTGGTATTACGGGTACCAATGGAAAAACGACAACGGCATTTCTGGTGCACCATCTCCTTGAGGGACTGGGGCTTAAAGCCGGATTAATCAGTACGGTTGAGTATCGCATCGGTGCGCAGGTTGAAGAAGCCACGCATACAACACCCGATGTGCTTGATACATGCCGGCTGTTGCGAAAAATGGTTGATGCTGGCTGCAAAGCGTGTGTTATGGAAGTATCCTCACACGCCCTGATGCAAGACCGCGTCCGAACCATCCCTTACGAAGTTGCTGTTTTTTCCAACCTCACACAGGACCATCTGGACTATCATGGAACCATGGATGCGTACCTGGAGGCCAAGAAGAAATTGTTTGATAACCTGGATGAGAAGGCAAAGGCTATATACAATATTGATGATGCGGCTGGCAAGCGCATGGTCGCGGGTACGGCAGCAACCGGCATTTCATACAGTTGTTTGAAGCCGGCAGACTTACAGGCGACCATCCTGGAAAATGCCATTGAAGGTTTGCTGCTCGAAATAGACGGCAAACCCCGGCGGTTCAAGCTTGTAGGCCATTTTAATGCCTACAATTTGCTGGCTGCATATGGCGTGGGTATTGCCCTTGGCTTTGCAAAAGAAGAGGTGTTGGCTGTGTTGATGCAGGCGATGCCTGTGCCCGGCAGGTTTGAAATGCTGTTGGTAAGCAAAAACCGCCATGTAATTGTAGACTACGCACACACACCAGACGCTTTGGAAAATGTACTGCAGACCATCTGCTCAATGAAGCCCGAAACCGCATCTTTGTGGTGCATGTTTGGATGCGGTGGCGATCGGGATGCAAAAAAACGTCCGATGATGGGCCGGATAGCGGAGCACTTTGCCGACTTTGTCGTTGCAACGAGCGACAATCCACGTACGGAAGATCCTGAGGCGATTCTGAACGATATCCGGGCCGGCATTTCTGAACCGGATAAGGTGCGCTGGATTGTAAGCAGAAAAGCAGCAATTCAGGAAATTGCAGATCATGCAAGTGCGGGAGATGTCATCTTGCTTGCTGGCAAAGGGCACGAGACGTACCAGGTTGTAGGTACAGAAAAAATAGACTTTGACGACCGGCTCGAGGCAAAAGCTGCTTTTGGTGCATAATTTGTCCAAATACCCCGTTCTACCGGGAATTTCACAGACATTTGGTGTCAATTCCCTAGATTCAAACGTCCAGTTTATACCCTAAACTCGATATTTGGCAATCGAAGTTCTAAATTCGATCCATGCTTTATTATCTGATTGATTATCTAGAAAAACTCTACCAACCGCCCGGGTTTCAGTTGATTCGATTTATCAACAACCGGGCTGCCCTGGCCGCTATAACCGCGCTGGCTATTTCTCTATTCTTTGGCCGCCGCCTCATTGTTTGGCTGCGCGAAAAGCAAATTGGAGAAAAAACGCGCGAAGGAGAGGCTGCTGGTGCAGTAGATCACTCACACAAGGCAGGTACCCCAACGATGGGTGGGGTTGTCATTCTGTTTTCTGTTATTGGTGCTACTCTGTTGTGGGGCGCCATCGCAGAAGTGTACGTATGGCTGATCCTGCTGGTAACGGTGTGGATGGGGGCATTTGGGTTTGCTGATGATTATATCAAAGTCATTAAAAAGGATAAAAGTGGGCTGCCGGCACGGATTAAAGTGTTTGGTCAGGTAAGCATAGGCGTGATTGTCGGCAGTGTGATGTACTTCCATCCCAAATTCAGCGCAATTAACTCGATCACATACCTGCCCTATATTCCATTTTTACGCGCAGACAGGTTCGATTATTACTTTTACGAAGGCTGGTTTGGGCCTCTGGATCTTGGCTGGATTGTCTACATCCTGGCGGCGGTATTTATCGTCACTGCGGTTTCAAATGCCGTGAACCTTACAGATGGATTGGATGGGCTCGCAACAGGTGTCACCGCAATTGTGATGCTGGGCCTAACTGCCATCAGTTACATAGCCGGCCGGGCTGACCTGTCAGATTACCTGAATTTGATTTTCCTTCCTGGTGCAAGCGAGTTGGCCGTTTTTGCCATCGCTATGTCTGCTGCCTGCTTCGGATTTTTATGGTACAATGGGTATCCCGCTTCTGTGTTTATGGGAGATACGGGTTCGCTGGCCATAGGCGCTGCAGTAGGCGCGCTGGCGCTGATGATTAAAATAGAACTTTTACTGCCCATACTTTGCGCCGTGTTTTTTATCGAAACCATTTCGGTACTGATCCAGACGTCATATTTCAAATATACCCGGCGAAAAACAGGCGAAGGCAAGCGTGTCTTTAGGATGGCACCTATCCATCATCACTATGAAGCCAAAGGGGTTCATGAAGCAAAAATTGTGGTGCGTTTCTGGATTGTAACCGCAATTACGGTGCTGGCGGCATTTCTGATATTACGCCTACACTAAACAAAGCTGCACGAAACGCGCAGCGCAAGCAACTTACACGCTGATCCTGGATCTTGCAATCATGCCCCAGTACTACAACGTTTGTAGGGGGCCGACATTTACTTTACTGGCGCACTTCCCTGGATGGTATTATGGAAGCTCATGAGGTTTCGGGCAAACAAGTAACGGTTGTTGGTGCTGCGCGCAGCGGTATCGCTGTATCACGTTTACTGGATGAAGCATCTGCCCAGGTTTTTCTTACCGAATTTGGTGCCGGCACATCTGATGTGAAGGCGCAGCTTGCAACCATGCAGGTTGCCGCAGAATTTGACGGGCACACCGATCGGGCGCTTGACGCCGATTTTATCGCTGTAAGTCCGGGTGTACCTTCAACCATTCCTTTGCTGCACGAAGCAGTGAAACGGGGCATCCCAATTTATTCAGAAATAGAAGTAGCCTCGTGGTTTTGCAAAGCACCGATTGTGGCCATAACTGGCTCAAACGGGAAGACAACAACAACAAGTTTGGCGGCTCACATTTTTGCCCACGCTGGGCGAAAGACACATGTGGCCGGCAATATTGGCAAGGCGTTTTCAGATATAACAAAAAATACCTCGTCAGAGGATGTGGTTATTCTGGAAGTATCAAGCTTCCAACTCGATCACATCGACACATTTAGGCCTGATATCAGCGTGTTGCTCAACATCACGCCCGATCACCTCAATCGCTACGGATATCAGTTCGAAAACTATGCGGCGAGCAAGCTCAGGATCTTTGAGAATCAAACCGAAGAAGATACCCTGATTTATTGCTACGACGATCCGTTTGTTCGAGAGAAAGTGCTGCATTTGCTGGAAGCATGTAAAGCAGATGCCACCCCTCGACCTAACTGTGTAAAAACCCTCGGTATAAGCCAAGAACAGGAGATTCGCGATGGCGCTTTCCTTAGAGGAAGCGAACTCGTTATACGGTTTAATCAAGCAGAGGAAATTCTTATGCGCAAGGAAGAGTTGGCCCTTCAGGGGCCGCACAACGTGTACAACTCCCTGGCGGCAGCAGTGGCAGCGCGTGTGATGGAGATACCCAGTCTCTTTGTTCGCGAAAGCCTGTCGAGTTTTGAAGGAGTAGCGCACCGCCTGGAACTGGTGCGCGAACTGGAAGGCGTCCGCTATATCAACGACTCCAAAGCGACCAATGTAAATGCAGTTTGGTACGCACTGGAAAGCTTCAAGGAGAAAATTATCCTTATAGCCGGCGGACGCGACAAAGGCAACGATTATCAGAGCCTTAAACCACTCATAAAGCGCAATGTCAGGATGGTACTTGCCATTGGAGAGAGCGCTGACAAAGTGGACAAGGAATTAGGCGAACTGGCTGAAGAACACATGATCATGGAATCGCTCGAAGAAGCGGTCAGGGCAGCACACTTGCTGGCCCGTTCCGGAGAAGTGGTCTTGCTAAGTCCTGCCTGTGCTTCGTTCGACATGTTTAACAACTATGAAGAACGGGGTGATGTGTTCAAGACAACGGTAATGAACCTTTAAGGCGCAGTGTTTTTGTGGGCCAGGCCCATACTGATCCTTAACCCTAACCAGCATGAAGAAACGAAGGCAATCCAAACAGACACCCGAGCGACCGCCACCAGATAAATATGTCATCTGGGTTGTGCTGGTCTTGTCTGCCGTAGGTGTGATTGCCGTATACAGTGCAATTGCGTTTCTGGCAGAGACTAAAGCTGGGGGTAACACTGAGCAATTTCTACTGCGCCACCTGGCATATGTCGGACTGGCGCTCGGGGCAATGGCTATTTTTAGTCGCATTGACTACAGGATCCTCGCGCGTTTTGGCCGCGTTGCGCTGATCTCGATGACGGCCCTGCTGCTGCTTGTGCAGTTTGTGGGGATCAAGTCGGGAGGTGCTGTTCGCGCCCTCGATCTCGGATTTATCATGTTTCAGCCGGCAGAATTGGCTAAAGTGGCCCTGCTCCTCTACGTGGCATTCCTGCTTACAAAAAAGCAGGCCTACATTGAGAGTTTCAGTCGCGCCTTTACGCCGCTCTTCCTCTGGATCATCCTTACAGTTGTGCTGATAGGTATCGAAGACCTTTCAACGGCTTCACTTGTTTTTGGCGCAACGGTTATGATGTGTTTTGTAGCACGGGTCCACGTGCTGCAGCTATCGGGTTTAGGTGCCGTCTGTTTGCTGCTTGCTGCGCTGTTCCTCTTTAGCTCGCCGGCACGTATGGCGCGCGTAGACGAATACCTGGGGCGCGGACAAACAACAGAGGCTGCTGATCAAATACCGCAAGGAGATGGCTATCAGGCCCATCAGGCAAAAATTGCATTCGCAATGGGCGGGCTTACCGGCCGCGGCCCTGGGAAAAGTACCCAGCGCGACTTCCTGCCGGCACCTTATAACGACTTCATCTTCGCAATTATTGCAGAGGAATATGGCTTGTGGGGGGCGCTTGGGCTACTGGCCCTCTTCAGCATTTTGCTCGTTCGAGGCTTTCTGAGCATCGGGCGAAGGGCGGCAGATCCACTCGGATTAATTTTGGCAGTGGGTATCACAACCCTTGTTTGTTTATACGGGTTTGTGCACGCTGCGGTAACATGCGGCTTGTTACCCGTAACCGGGTTACCGATGCCGTTTGTCTCATACGGGGGCACGTCGCTCCTGGCTAACGGGATCTTGATGGGCATACTGCTGAATATCTCACGGCACGCCCTTAGAGACTAATCGAATGCAAAGGTCAATGACATCCAAAGCACCCCGCATATTGTTTGCTGGAGGAGGAACGGGCGGGCATATTTACCCCGCAATTGCCATTGCAGACGCCGTTCGCCGGCAAGTGCCTGAGGCTGCCATTGCGTTTGCAGGTACCGAGCACAAAATTGAGTGGCGGGCTGTGCCCAAAGCAGGGTATGCCATCCATCCGATAACCATACAGGGTTTTCATCGGCAGCAGATGTCCCGCAACCTGGCATTCCCTTTCAAACTTGCAAAGGGCTTGTGGCAAAGCTGGCAACTGATTGGTGATTTTGACCCCGATGTGGTGGTTGGTACGGGCGGATATGTTGCCGGCCCGGTATTGTATGCTGCCCATTTACGGAAGCGCCCAATTGTCGTGCAGGAGCAAAATGCTTTCCCTGGTGTGACAAACAAGCTCCTCGGCAAATATGCCCATACGGTACACCTGGCCTTCGAGGAGGCAAAAAGATTCTTTCCTGCAGACCGTTGTGTGCTGAGCGGAAATCCAACCCGCCAGATATTGCAACACGGCGAAAGGAAAGCGGCAATGGACTATTATGAGGTCCCGGACGATCATCGCGTGTTGTTGATGTTCGGTGGCTCACTCGGTAGTGCTGCACTGAACGCAGCAATGGAAGCAGGCATTCAACAGTTGCTGCAAGATGAAAAGCTGGTCGTTATCTGGCAAACAGGTTCTGCTTATTTCGAAAAGCTGCAGGCCCGGGTAGCGACACATCCGCGGTTGCGGTTACTACGATACATTGACCGGATGGATCTGGCTTACATTGCGGCCGATCTTGTGCTGGCACGTGCCGGCGCGATCACATGCAGTGAGTTGATGGTTACAGGGGCGCCGGCTGTGCTGGTCCCTTCTCCCAACGTAGCGGAGGATCATCAAACCAAAAATGCGCGAAGTATGGAAGATGCTGGCGCCGCATTGCTGCTGCCGGAAGAGAATCTGAAAAGCAACTGGATAAAAACGGTTACTGATCTGTTAGAGGATGCGCCACGCAGAAACGCGATGGCAACAGCTGCGCAGGCGCTGAGCCGTCCAGACGCAGCAGATCACATCGCATCGTCGGTTCTGGCAATTTCGGGGTCGGGGAGATAACTACCGGAGAGAGAACTACCGGAGAGAAACACAACTTTTGGAGAAGTTGTTTTGAAACACGAGAAAACAATGGAATCTGTAGCACGCCGGCAACCTTCACTTGGGCGTATTCGCCGCGTGCACATGGTCGGTATCGGCGGCATCGGGATGAGCTCGATAGCGGAAGTCTTGCTGCACCGCGGATACAACGTGTCAGGTTCGGATCTCACAAAAAGCGACATTACCGCGCACCTTGAGTCGATGGGGGCAACCATCTACGAAGGCCACGACGCTGCGCATATTGAAGGCGCTGACGTTGTGGTACACTCCAGTGCGATTAAAGCTGACCAGAACCCGGAAACCCTGGAAGCTGAGCGAAACCGCATTCCCTTGATCCCCCGTGCTGTTATGCTGGGTGAGTTGATGCGGATGAAGTACGGCATTGGTATTGCCGGAACGCATGGTAAAACAACCACAACGACCATGGCTGGTCTGGTTGTAGCGGAAGGCGGTTTTGATCCAACCATTATTGTAGGCGGCAAAGTTGCCACCTTCGGGTCAAACGCAGTAGCTGGCGAAGGCGACATCATTGTGATCGAGGCTGATGAATACGATCGAACGTTTTTACGCCTCACACCCTCTTTGGCCGTGATCACGAATATTGAAGTGGATCATCTCGACATCTACGAAGACCTTGACGACATCAAGGGGGCATTTGTCGAATATGCCAACAGCGTGCCCTTTTTTGGTGCCGCAATTGTTTGCCTTGATGATCCCAATGTGCAGGCCATTATGGGCAAAATCGACAGGCGTGTTAGAACCTACGGGATGTCACGCCAGGCACAGGTTCGGGCAGAGCACATCCAGGCGGTAGGCTTGCAAACAAAGTTTGAAGTGTACCTCGATCAGACAAAGCTTGGTGATGTGTTGCTGAATGCCCCGGGCGTGTACAACGTGTACAATGCACTTGCCGCCATTGCGGTAGGCATTGAACTGGATATGTCGTTTGAACTGATCTGCGCCGGCTTGTCCAAATTCACCGGTGTCAATCGCCGCTTCCAGTTGATTGGGGAGCAGGATGGCATCACCGTGATTGATGATTATGCGCACCACCCTACCGAAGTGCGGGCAACACTTGGCGCGGCCAGTGCCGGTTGGCCCGAGCGGCGCATCGTAGCGGTTTTCCAGCCGCATCTGTATTCGCGAACGCGCGATTGTAAAGAAGATTTTGCACGGGCATTTTTTGACGCAGATATTGTTGTGTTAACCGAAATATTTGGCGCGAGAGAAGCCCCGATACCAGGGATAGAAGGGCGCATGCTTGCTGATCTTGCCTTGCAGTACGGGCACCGAGACGTACACTTTGTGTCGGATCTCGAGGAGCTTGCCGAATACCTCAAAGAAATAGTCCTCCCCGGCGATGTGGTTATCACGCTGGGCGCAGGCAGCATCTGGCGCTATAGCCGGAAATTTTTCAACGCGCTGGGTACCTAACCCGGCCACACGCCTCATCCGCAGTTGCAGCCACTGGGCTGCACATGAACCAGCAGCCACTGGGCTGCACATGAACCTTGCAAGGTGGCCCGACAAGTAGTCCGGGTAAACACCTTTCCGTGGGAAATTCAACCTTAATGCGCTGGTGATCGAGAGATCACCTGGACGCCCTACGTATATGCGATCGAAATCAGGATCAAACCCAAAGACCCGGCGAGGCTCAAAACCAAAATCTCGAAAAAAGGCGCCAAAAAAATCGATACGCCAACAGCGTGCAGAAGACAAAAATTGGCCCTTCAGGAGCTTTTTGACCATTGTGCTGGTGCTTGTAGCCGGCGGCTTTGGCTGGTGGTGGAAAGGGCAAGTGGTCGTCAGAAATGTACAAATTGAAGGGGTGCAGCATGCAGAAGAGACCGTCTTGCGAGAAATGATGCGGGTCGATTCGAGCCACCTGTTTTTTGACATTGATCCGGTGATGGTGTCGGATCGGTTGCGTCGGCACCCCTGGGTGAAAGAGGCGCGGGTACAGCGTTATCCAAATGCGACATTGCAGGTCGACGTCGAAGAACGCGTGCCGGCGTTGCTTGCGCTGGATGATAGTGGAGCGCCAGTGAGATATCTGGACGTAGATGGGTTTCAGATGCCTTTTGTAAAAGGGGCCATCTATGATGTCCCGCTGCTGCACGGATTCAATGAACCCATGCAGGGCATGCGGCCGATTATGCACCGCGCGTTACAAAAATTGTTGCAAGACATGCAGCGTGTACCTCCCGAGGTAGATGCGCTTGTCTCTGCCTTTGAGATAGAGGAGAGTGGTGAGATCAGTTTGCATACGACACCCAAACCGGGGCGAGGATCGATCGAGGTATTGCTCGGCCGCGACCAGTTTGTGGAGAAGCTATCCAAACTGTATGCCTTCTGGCACGAGGCGGTACTTGAAAAAGAGGACGTAGATTTTGCGTCCATTGACCTCCGTTTTGACAGCCAGATCATTACAAAAGAAGTTCGATTAAGCCAATAACATAAAAAGACAGGAAGCCATCATGGATGGAGAAATCGTAGTAGGCCTGGACATCGGCACCACAAAGATTTGTGCCGTTGTTGCTGCCGAAGATGATCTTGAAGGGATTAATATCCTGGGGGTCGGTATAGCGGAGTCCGAAGGCCTCAACAGGGGTGTTGTCGTGAATATCGACAAGACGGTTGCTGCCATTCAGGAGGCTATTGAAAAAGCTGAACGTGCCGCCGGCGTTACGGTGCACAGCGTGATTGTCGGTATTGCCGGCGACCATGTACAGAGTTTTCAGAGCCGCGGGGTAATCACAACCCATCGTGACAGTGTTGTCACACAGCACGACGTACAGCGTCTGTTGGAAGACACTACCCACGTTGCGATGCCTGCCGACCGGGAGATCCTGCACGTACTGCCTCAGGAATACATTGTGGATGGCCAGGATGGCGTTGTTGATCCGATCGGGATGAGCGGTGTGCGTCTGGAAGCCAATGTCCACATCGTAACCGGCCTGGTATCTGCAGCGCGCAACATTTATCGCTGCGTAGAGAAAGCCGGCTACAGTGTAGCAGATATTGTACTGGAGCCTCTGGCTTCTTCTTACTCGGTGTTGCATTCCGATGAGAAAGAAGTTGGCGTTGCACTGATCGATATCGGCGGTGGCACCACGGATATCGCGGTGTTTGAAGACAACACAATCCGCCACACCGGTGTGATTGCCGTTGCCGGCAACAAAGTCACCGACGACATCCGCAAAGGACTCGGCCTGATGAAAGATCAGGCAGAACAGCTTAAACACCAATTTGGTGTTGCACTGGTTGATGTAAATCAGCCGGATGAACTGATCACCATTCCTGGAATTGGGGGTCGCACTGAAAAAACGATTAGCCGGAGTGCACTTTCCCAGATCATTCAGCCACGGCTGGAAGAAATTCTGGAGATTGCCGGCATCGAAATTAAACGCAGTGGTTATGCCCGTCATCTCGGTACCGGGGTGGTTATCACGGGTGGTGGTTCACTGATTCCTGGCACTGCCCAACTGGCGGCTGAAGTACTTGGCGTGGAAGCACGTGTAGGTACACCAACCGGACTCGGCGGCGGCATGGTGAAAGAGGTCAGCGATCCGAAATATGCAACCGCTGTTGGTCTCGTACTCTACGGTTTGCGTCCGGAAATTGTCAGAAGGGAATTTCTGGCAACCAAAGACAAGTGGAGCAACGGGAGCGTCGAAGCCTCTGGATCACGCAGCATCGTTGAACGCATGACGCGCTGGTTTCAGGAACTCTAACAATAAAACGATTGCCGAATCAGGATTGTTGATTGATTAAGCCAAAACCCATTCAACAATCCATCGATTGACAATCGATGCTCAAAAAATCGGGCCCGCTCAGCTCGATAATCACAACGCGAAAAATCGCACTGTAAAACTGGAGGGATCATGGATACCTTAATTAGCTCACGATTTACATTTGAAGGCGACTCCGGGGATGGGCCGAAGCTCGCCGTGGTAGGTGTTGGCGGTGGCGGTGGAAACGCCATCAATAACATGGTTGACAAAGGCATTAATGGCGTAGAATTTATCGCCATCAATACAGACAAGCAGGCGCTTGATGTCAACAAAGCAAATTACAAAGTGCAGGCCGGCCGCAATCTTACCAAAGGATTGGGGGCAGGCGCACGACCCGTCAAGGGCGCAGAGTCGCTCGAAGAAAGCCGCGAAGAGATTGAAGAACTCATTCGTGGGTACGAAATGATTTTTATCACCGCTGGTATGGGCGGTGGAACGGGGACCGGTGGTGCACCCGTTGTTTGCGCCATTGCGCGCAAACTGGGCATCCTGACGGTTGCCATTGTTACCAAACCCTTCGAATGTGAAGGCCGTCGGCGCATGGATTCTGCAATGGGAGGCATTGAACTGCTTCGCGAGCAGGTGGATACGCTGATCATTATTCCGAACGAACGGTTGCTGGATATCGCAGAGCCAAATACAAGCATGATCGAAGCATTTACAAAAGCTGACGAAGTGCTGTACAATGCTACCCGCGGCATTAGCGATCTGATTACCGTACATGGTTTGATCAACCTCGACTTTGCAGATGTTGAGACCACCATGAAAAACGGTGGCACTGCCCTCATGGGTGCTGCTACGGCGTCTGGTGAAAACCGCGCTGAACGTGCAGCCGTTGAGGCAATTTCAAGCCCGCTGCTTGATGGCGTTGCCATCCAGGGGGCGCGGAATGCACTCGTGAACATTACTGCCGGATCAAATCTTGGTATCCACGAAGCCACTACGGCAACCAGCATCATTCAGCGCGAGGCTGGTGATGATGTGGAAGTCATTTTTGGTACGGTGATCGACGAAGCGATGGGCGACAGCCTCCGCGTGACGGTTATTGCTACGGGCTTTGACAAGCCAGGCCGCACAACGACAGACCAGCGCAACCGCGACACGATGCTCGACAAAGAGCCGCCGCAGTCCTTCATGAGCTACAAAGGCGAAGAAAACCTGCGTCAGTTGGATATTCCAGCCTTTGAACGCCGCAACAACACGATCAACTTTGCAGGAAATCGGGATGCTGAAGCCGGGGGTGATGAAGAAGCTGGCAAGGTCAACCGACTGCAAGGTGATGACATGAAAGAGCGCCGGGAACGCATCAACAAAGGCAACACTGATGTGCCTGCGTTCCTACGCAAAATGATCGACTAGGTAATATGCGATTGCCAATGGCCGAGTGAAGCACCCATTGGCTTGATCGACATCTTTTCCATACTCGGCATCGCACTCCAGTTTTACTAGAGGGCCCTCCGGTCCTTTTACGGCCCCTGAGCAAGGCCGTTACCCCACTCGTCCGCCCACCCTGGCGAGTGGGGTTTCTTATGTTTTGCAAAACATGCCGGAAGCCGGCGCGTTGGACGGTGCATGGTATTTGCCAGTAGCAGGTATTACGGCAATTCTGCTTGTTTTGCCGCGGTTTTTGCCGGCCTGTTGTGTATTGCTTCCTGCTTTTCATTATCCACGCCGCATGCCGGGATTCAGGTATAATATTGCCGCTCTTGGGCTCCTTTTTTGGTTTGCCTGCGCCTGTCTCTGCGCCAGTTCTGCGCTTGCCCAGCCCACACGCGGCATCGTCTGGAATCCTCCCGTAAATACCGAGCGTGCCCAGGCAGAACTCCTCGAAATTAAGGCCGCCGGCGTTGAAGCCGTACGGACGCCTGTGCTGATTGAATCAAGCCTGTATACCCTTGCTGATTCCCTCGGCTTGCAATTCTATCAAGACCTTCCGTTTTCCTATCTCTCGCAACGCGCTGTGCGAGATACCCTGGATACCGCGCTTCAGTTAATACGTGACCTCATGCAATGGGCTGAGCGCCATCCTTCTGTACGCGACATCGGGCTCGCCAAACATATTGATACCAGCGATCCGGGCACCTGTGCTTTTTTTGAATCCCTTGTAGAGGAGGCGCGCCGCGTTACGCGCCTACCCGTGCGGTTCTATTACGAAACCACCTTTATCGAAGACGACCAGTGTGCCGGCACCGTTGATTATGTACTTATCGATGGGCTCAACAAGGCCGACCTGCCGGCGATGGTTACGCGGTGGAAACAGACCCACCCCGATGCTCCCGTTGGATTTGGTGCAGTGGGCACGTGGGTAGATGCCTTTGACGAAACCCGCGATGGGTATAAATTGCTTAACTCCCCTTCGTATCAGGCCCGCTACCTGGAGCACAACCTGAATCAGTTGTTTTCAACAACCAATCCAGTTGATCTCTCCTCGATTTTTGTATATCGCTGGCGGGATATCAGGCTGTCTTTTCCCTCGGTTGCCCACAACCTCAAGTATCCCTACCGGCATCCGTATGGAGTGAAGACGAACAGGGGCAAGAGTCGGGCGTCGTTTTATGTTGTGCAGGGTATCTACACCGGAACGCAGCAGGTATTTGCGTTTCCCGTTGGAGAAGAACAGCAGCCCGGGGCATCCTGGATCATCTTGCTCGGGTGGCTTACGGTTGCCATGCTGGGATTTTGTTTTGCGTATTTCCCCCGCTTTGGCCCCAATGTCCGGCGGTATTTTGGTGCACATGGCTTTTATCGATCTGCAGTAGAGGAAGGCAGGGAGCTGCTGTTTGGGCCAACCATGTTACTCCTTGTTACTGTAATGACGGCATTCGGTATTGCTGGTGCGGTTATTCTGGATACCGTTCGGGTGACTGAAGCGTTCTCCGCTTTGGTGCGCTGGATGCCGGCAACACTGCGCACCACGCTGGTTGCCTTGTTGTCAAATCAGCTGGTGATGACCCTGGTGTTGGGCAGTTGTTTTGCGGTGGCAATTACAATTTGGACGTCTATTTTGTCGGCCATTACCGCCCGGAGCCGGCGTCGTTTGCTGCCCGGCCAAACGTTTATGCTCATCGTTTGGCCCCAATGGCCGGTGATCATTGCCATGGTCGCATCGATTGTGATCAGTACGCTAGATAAAACCTATGCCCCAATTTGGGCGCTTGCCGTTTTTGTATTGCTCACCCTGGCTGTGTTTGCTGCTACGATTCGCGCGTATCGGGACTACGCAGCTATTACCCGCCCCAGTTTACTGCGTGCGTCGCTCGTATTGCTCGGTAATCCGTTTATCCTGATTGCGCTGGCCGGCGTATATTTGAGCATCCAGCATACAGATAAATTTAGCTTTTTCTGGCACCTCATCACCCGAACCTGATCGGGCTATTTTTTAGTAAAGGCAATGTCCCAGAACGTATTAAACGTTTGGCCACGATCGGTGCTGTTTTCCCCGTACCAGGCATACGTATCACCTGCAATGTCGTGAAACACATAGCGCGCCATGACTGCGTCTGTTGTGTTTGCTTCAAAATTGTGCAGTACAATCTGATCCCCCTCCTGTCGCCCGCCAAAAAAGAGCTGGCTGTTGCCCCTGTTGGTCAGATAAAGTGACTCCCACCGACGCATAGCCCTGTTGTAAAGGCGAATGATGCTGGTTGCGGCATCGGGTAATGAAGGGTCGAGATCAAACCAGCTATGCTCAAGGATGGCATGTCCGTTCATTGCATGTACAGCCGTAGCATTTACGGGAAACTGAATTTGCTGCCCTCCCACGTTCATGTTATGTATCGCCTGCCATTCGCCGAGCAAGAAATCAAACTGGCTTGATGCGGCCGGCCTGTTTTTGCTCGGATTGCCGGTATCTTTGCGAGGTTGCATAAATGCGGCAGTGTGTTCGCGCCGGCTGTATTCATGCTTTTCAGTTTTTGCCCAATCTGCATCCCTGCTGGTTTTTTGGCTCCGGGTTACCGAAAAGGAGTCTGAAGAATGCATGGCGTACTCAATTTTAATATGGGTGAGTACAGGCGTGCCCCCCTTTCGGATAGCAGAAGTTAGCGACAGTTTTCGGCCTTTTAGCTCGCCATTGTACATGGCAATATGCTCGGTGTAACTATTGGCTTCGCCTAGTACCCAGGCTTCGTGCGATGGGCTGTAATTGATGAACTGTAACAGGTTTAGTTCATGTTCGCCGTCATACGCCGGCACATGAACCCTGCTCATGTATGCATAGCCACGAATCATATAGGTAACCTCAGCCATGCCTGCAGAAACACGCGGTTCAGCATCCGGGGTGAATGTGGTTACCTGTATATCCCACTGCCCGAGTAAATCTTTCATTTTGTCGAGTGCCTCAGGCGCACGTGGACTGCGCTCGGTATACGCAACCCCCTGGTCAAACAGATATCCGTCATTAACTGGCTGTGCTACGGCAGGGATAGCAAAACAAACGAGTAAAAGGGCAAGAATAAGGGGATAGCTGTTGCAAGTTCTCATGATCAACTTTATTGTGGGTTGTGGCGTAAAGAAAAGTGCCAGAAGAGCGCATACAGGGGTGTTTGCGGCCAGGCAAAAAAATCACCCCCATATGCAACTCTTGCTACAACACGCTGAAGCTGCACCCTGGACTGGGCCGCCTTTCAGCGGATTGAGCGTTTGCATCTCCTTACCAGAATGGAACTACCATGCGTGCTTCAGTATAGCCTTTGCGGTGATCAACAAGCCTCAAGACTATCGCAAGGTTTTCTCAAGAAGGTATTCTCAAGACTGTGCATGACAGCTTGCCATGATAGACACTGCATTTTATATCGGCGATTGGTACGTGGAGCCGCAGCTCAATCGGCTTAGCGGTCCAGAAGGAACTGTATCATTGGAGCCGCGGACGATGAAGGTGCTTTTGCAGCTTGCAGCAGCTACGCCCGGCGTTGTTACGCGAGAACAATTGCTTGAGCAGGTTTGGGTGGATGCGCTGGTTACTGAGCACTCGCTAACCATTGCAATCTCGGATCTCCGAAAGCTCTTTGGCGATACGCCGCGGCAGCCGGCGTACATAGAAACCATTCGAAGCGTAGGGTATCGACTGATCGCTCCAGTTCGATTTCCTGTTGACATTCCGGTTGTTTCGCCTTCAGCGCCGGTACTGTTGCATAGCGGAGACGGTATGGCTGGAGATGGCGCTGCTGGAGATGACCTGGCCCCAAACATGGTTGCTCAACCGGAAGGGCGGAAGCACCGCTGGCGAACGACGGCATTTGTTCTGATTCCAGCATTGTGCTGCATAGTGCTGATACTGTTTTTGATTTTTGTGCCGCAATACGGGATGCAAACAACCATCGACAGGGTGCAGCCGCTGACTACGTTGTCTGGTGTAGAAATCTCGCCGGCTTTTTCCCCGGATGGGGGCCGGGTAGCGTTTGTCGTATTTCCAGATAGCGGTGATGTCTCCCAGATTTTTGTGCAACAGATAGGCGAGGCGCAGCCTGTGCGACTTACCGATGAAGTTGGTGCTGAATTGTTGCCCGCGTGGTCGCCTGATGGTGAACACATCGCCTACCTCGGATATGGGCGGGATGGATGTGCACTATATAAAATACCAGCCTACGGCGGGAAGGGCTTGAAAATCAAAGATTCCGCCTGTGCCCTAGGCGGCATGGGCTGGGTGCCAGATGGTGAGGGCCTTGTTGTTTCCGTGCCTGGTGAGCAGGAAGAGAGCCAGCATCTTGTTGTTGTTGACCTGGGCAATATGAGCCAGCACCGCCTCACCTCACCGCCGGCGACTTTTGCTGGCGACATGACACCCCGTTTCTCGCCAGATGGTAAAACCCTCGCTTTTGTACGGGCAATCGACCGCACCACCCGTGATATTTATTTACTGGATTGGCAAAAGCCGGCCGCCATTCCTACAAGGCTCACACAGGATGGCGTCAATATCACCGGATTTGACTGGACGTCTGATGGCAAAGCCATTGTTTTTGCGTCCAACCGAGAGCAGCGGCATGGTTTATGGAAAACTACCATTGCGGGCACCTACGATCCCGTGCTGATGCGTGCTTTTAGTGTTGACGACCCGGGCAGCGTTGTGCTCGACCGTACCGGTCGCCGACTGGTTTACACCGATTGGACGTATGAAGTGAATACCTGGCGCCTTCCCCTCGATGTAGCGACAAGCCATCCATTACCCGAAACGCCTGCTATAGCTTCTACACGTTCCGATTTTCAGCCTGCAGTTTCATCGGCCGGCCGCGTTGCTTTTGTATCCACACGAAGCGGCAATAGCGAGATCTGGGTTGCCAATGCTATGGGGCAGGAGGAAATCCGCCTTACTACAATGAAAAGCCAGGCAACCCGATATCCGAGTTGGTCTCCGGATGGACAGTTTATTGCTTTTGAAGCCCAGCGCGATGGGCAGTCAGATATTTTTGTTGTTGATGCCGCCGGCGGCCAGCCGCAGCAAATCACAAGGTCTGCTTTCGAGGAGTCGCGCCCTGCCTGGACGCATGATGGGAAAGCTGTGTATTTCGGATCAGATAAAAGTGGGGCATGGCAGGTCTGGCGTCACACCCTCGCAACCGGAGACGCTGAGCAAGTGACCACAGCGGGCGGACTAGCCGGCTGGGAATCTGCTGATGGCCGCACCCTGTATTTCTTGCGCGCAGATACGACGGGTATTTGGTACAAAACACTACCTTCAGGACCGGAGCGCAAACTTGTTGACGCAGATCCCTCCTTTTTTGCGCTGGCCGGTAACGGGTTGTATTATCTTACACCTCCAGGCGATAGCCTGCATATAAATGTGTGGCGGTACGACCTTGAGGCACGGCAATCAGCGCTGGTGCGCAATATTCCGGTGCGTCCACTGCATTATTTTGACCGGTGGGGATTCTCGGTGTCGCCCGACGAATCCGTACTCTATTTCAGCCGCGTTGATCGTTCTGAAAGTGACCTTATGCTCACCGAAGGCCGGATTTAGCGCCGGCCTTCGGTGTACAAATTTGCCTTAATGTGTTACGTGTGCTGACTGTTTTTGCGATGCAGTTGCGCGATTCACGTTCCAGACCCACCCCAGCTTTTCAAATACCCAGATGGCAAGTCCATTGATGTCAATCTGCCACCAGCGGAAGCCGTGAACAGCAGCTGCGGGGAAGGCATGGTGATTGTTGTGCCATCCTTCTCCAAAAGCCAGCACTCCGAAAATGAAGTTGTTTCTGCTGAGATCGCGCGTTTTATAGGGCCGCGAACCAAAGACGTGGCAGACAGAATTAATGCTCCATGTAACGTGGTGCAAGAAGAAAACCCGGACGGCCCCTCCCCAAATCAATCCTTCAACGAAGCCGGTCCACGACATTGTGATCAACCAGCCAAGGAGCCCGGGAAGCAGGAACGAGAGTAATATCCACCACCCATATTGTTTATCAATCCAGACAAGCATTTTGTCTTTCAATAAATCAGGGGCAAAACGCGAAGCAGTTGTCTCTTCCTGGTCAAAGAACCAGCCGATGTGGGCATACCAGAAGCCTTTGATCATGTCGATCCAGGTTTCACCTTCGTGGATGTGAGGAGAATGCGGATCACCGGGGCGGTCACTGAAGGCGTGGTGCCTGCGGTGGTCGGCAACCCAGCGAATAACCTGGCCCTGAATTGCAAAAGCGCCGGCTAAGGCCAGCACTGCTTTGAGCCAGGGTTTTACCTGGAATCCCTTGTGGGTAAACAAGCGATGGTAGCCTACGCCAATACCCATGGTTGTAATTGCATAAAAACCCACCAGGAGCAAAAGTGACATCAGCGAAATGCCTTCCCCCCAGTAGTAAATAACAGCGCCTATAAAAACAATAAAAGGGATAATCGTCAGGCTCAGAACGGCGGTTTTGTGTAACACTGCAGCCTTGCCTTCATAAGGGGTGGTGAAGGCATTGGGTTTTGCATCTTCATCAGATGGTGTAGAGGAAACCTCAAGTGCTGGGTTCATGTGGTTCACTTTATTTGAATTTAGAGGGGGGACTAAACGGTGGAACACGGAATCAGGATGGGAGAATATAGTTTTTTTTCGATGCTCCAGTCAAAGCGTCCGAAACTTAATTTATGTTGTTTTGGTAATAATTACATAGGCAACTAAATGTGACACTGATTCTGTAGCTTTTAACGAGGCGGAAACAGTTGGAGCCTGCGTTATCTGCATGTCGGTGACATGCCTGTGAACAGTTAGCAATTATTAGTTGCCTATGCAATTGTTGCCTGATAAACATTCGTTAATATCCAAACCTGAAAACAATGACAACTTTTATTTTGATGAACCTGATTTTCCTCGCAGCCACATTTGCAACGCCGGCGTCAGATGATGCTGAAGTACGCGCGGTTGTAAAACAGTTTGCAACCGCAGCAGATAAGCAAGATGCCGCTGGTGTTCGTAGCGTGTTGCACAAAGAAGCGCAGCAGTTTTTTAAAGGAGAAAACGGCCTGGTCCGCCTCGAAACGGCAGTCTACCTCGGCATGATCGAGCAAAAGAAAATTGGCGGCCAGCCACGCAAGCTGACAATCGACCATGTTGCAGTTGACGGAGACATGGCCAGTGTTAAAGCAACCATGGTAAATAAAGCCTACCGCTTTGATAATTTTATTTCTTTGATGAAAGTAGAGGGGCAGTGGCAAATCATGAGTATCGTCCTGCGTATGCAGGCAGTGTGATAGGTGCAAAAAGTGCGGGAGTCGCATTGACATATGGAAAACCGGTGTGTCGGTCTTATTTTGACACATCGGTTTTTTAAATGCCTCCCTTTGAACCATGAAGCCTTCCCCGCGATCTTATTCAAACGTTTTACTTCTTGCTATTTTAGGTATTACCGGATGTATGCAAGCCGCAGAGCATGATGCCGGTGCGCCTGTTACGCCAGTGCCCAACTACATTTTTACAGCCGGACAGGAGGGCTATGCCTGCTTCCGCATACCTGCCGTACTCACGACGGCAAGCGGTAACCTGCTTGCTTTTGCAGAAGGCCGAAAACGTGGTTGCTCGGATACAGGTGATATTGATCTTGTCGTGAAACGCTCTGAAGACAATGGCGAAAGCTGGAGTGCATTGCAGGTAGTCTGGGATTCAGGAGAAAATACAAGCGGAAATCCAGCACCTGTTTTGGATGCGCAAACCGGTACAATTCATTTGTTGTCCACGTGGAATCGTGGAGAAGATCGCGAGCCGGCCATAATTGATCAGACCTCTGTTGACACGCGCCGCATTTACGTTATGTCTTCTTCCGATGACGGGATTAGCTGGTCATCTCCGAAAGAAATCACAACGGATGTGAAATTACCCAACTGGACCTGGTATGCAACCGGACCGGGTTCGGGTATTCAGTTAACGCGGGGTCCCCATGCGGGCCGGATGGTTATTGCGTGTGACCACATCGAGGCTGAGACAAAACACTACTATTCGCACGTAATCTACTCCGATGATAACGGCGCAACATGGCAGCTTGGTGGGTCAACCCCACAGCACTACGTTAACGAATCTGAAGTAGCAGAGCTTGAAGATGGCAGCCTCTTGCTTAACATGCGGAATTATGCGCCAGAGGAGCGGCATCGTAAAATATCTAGCAGCACTGATGGCGGCGCAACCTGGTCGGATTTGGAATCAGACACCACCCTTGTTGAGCCCATTTGTCAGGCCAGCTTACAGCGCTACCAGTTTGCAGATGAGGGCCAGGGCGTATTGCTATTTTCTAATCCGGCAAGCAAAACACACCGGGAAAACATGACGTTGCGTGCCAGCTATGACGACGGCAAAACGTGGCCCAAGTCGCTGCTTGTACATAGCGGACATGCCGCGTATTCTGATCTGTTGCGGTTGCCCAATGATAGCATCGGCATCCTGTTCGAAGCCGGCCCTGACCGCGAGAATGGTTACCGGGGCATTGCCTTTCGGGCCATCGCGCTGGATGAGCTTCAGTAGCGCTGATGCCGGCGGCGCGTATTATTGCAAAATGCTGCGTAAGAGGAATCTAATGTAATTGGGATAGCGTACGCAGTCTATTCCTTATCAGTTGGCCTCTTGTTGGATGAATCTGCTCAAATCCGGGATACGCATTTCACGCATAACTTTACTACTGGCAATGGTTGGCTTGCTTGCCCCGTGTGCAAGCCAGGCACAAAGTGGTAGCAGCGCTGCAGATTCTGCACTTTATGTGAAGTCTAGCTGGGTTGTGTTGCCCAGCCTGTTTTATTCCCCTAAAACCAAACTCGGCGGCGGCGGGTCGGTCAGATACTTTCCTCGAAGAAAACTTGGAGTGCGACCTTCCAGCGTGTCTGCTTCATTTGTTTATACGGCGCGCAAGCAGTTGGTGCTGAGCCTTGTACCCGACCTGTTTTTTGATGGCGGCCGGCGTCGATTTTTTGCCAGTGCGCTCTACTTGAACTTCCCCGACGTATTTTTTGGCGTTGGCAATGATGCACCGCGCTCGGATAGTGAGGGGTACACGGCGCGCACAACCAGTTTATTGCTGAGTGGCGAACAGCAAATTCGCCCCAACCTCAATCTGGGATTACAGACCTGGTACCGGTTCGAGAAAATTACAGAAACAGATTCCACCGGTATACTTGCGGCCGGTACCTTGCCGGGCAGTATGCCGGGTAATGCAACGGGGGCTGGCCTGTTTTTGCGATGGGATACGAGAGATAACTTTTTCTATACCACGAACGGTCTCTATGTACGCGGTGCGTGGATGTTTTTTGGAGATGCGCTGGGTGGCGATTTTCGCTTTAGCCGGGCGACGATGGACATCCGCAAGTTCTGGCCGATTGGATGGCGTCACGTGATCGCTGCACGCGCCTATACGCAGGCCGTTGAAGGTACCGCGCCGTTTCAGTTGCTCCCGCAGGTGGGTGGCCGCTCGTTAATGCGTGGATACTCCGAAGGTAGATACCGCGATAACGTTCTGGCCGTTATACAGGCTGAATACCGGCTTATTGTTATGGGCCCGATTGGATTTGTGGTGTTTGGAAGTGTAGGTGATTTGCAACGTCGGTACGATGCATTGGGAAGCGAAAATCTGGTTTTGGCCGGCGGTACGGGGGTTCGCCTGCTCATCAACGAAGAAGGGCTCAACTTCCGTGTCGACTATGGTGTTGGTAGAGATGGCGGGGCATTTTACTTCACGTTGGGCGAGGCTTTTTAGCCGCATTGCTTGCTTTACGCAGCACGCTCCATTTCTTGCGCCAGTGCACGGGAGGCTTCCCATCCAATCATAGCTTTCTTACGCGCTGTACCCCAGTGGTATTGCCCAAAGTGCCCACTCTTCCTTATTACCCGGTGGCATGGAATTAAAAAACCAACAGGATTCCTTGCAACGGCTGAGCTTACTGCCCGCGTGGCGCTGGGTTTGTTAATGGACAACGCAAGATCTTCGTAAGCCACAACCTGTCCGGCTGGTATTTTCAACAGCGCCTGCCATACCTGTATCTGAAAGTTGGTGCCTTTCACGTGTAGTTGAAACGGTTCGTTTGGGTCATTTTCTACAAACAAGCGATCAACGAGCGGAGTAATGGCCTGTGTATCTTCACGCAGCGTCGCCCTGGGCCATTGGTCCTGTAATTCCTGGATCACCCGCTCTCGATCATCAAGCGGATTAAAGCTCATGCTGCAGATCCCTCGATCGGTTACTGCCATAAAACAGCAACCAAAAAGCGTATCCCGAAACCCGTACCTGATGGTCAGACTGGCGCCGCCGGCTTTGTATTCGCCTGGCGTCATCCCCTCAATCTTTACAAACAAATCGTGCAGTCGGCTGCCGCTCGACAAGCCAGATGCATAAGCCGTTTCAAGTACCGAGTGTGCCTGGCTCAGCATGTCTTTGGCGTGATGCAGCGTAAGGAAATGTACAAACTGCTTTGGCGTTACGCCGGCCCAGCGCTTGAACAGCCGCTCAAAATGAAAGGGGCTCAGGTGTATGTGATCTGCAATGGTGGCGAGATTGGGCTGGGCCTTGTAATTTTCTTCCAGGTATCGAATTGCGCGTTCTATTCTGCCGTAATCAGTTTCCATGGCTGTATTGCACGTGACGGTGTTGATTCAGTTACAAACCAAGAATACAACAAACCTGTGTCTGCTACGACCCGATTCTTGCTGAAAATCTGGAAACATAAGATACGCTTTAAGACAGTCTACTGAGAGGGTGTTGGCGTAGATGTGATAATTTCATTGAAGACTGTCTCGCCCGTTTCAAGCATTCGTGCGACGTATGGGTGGCACAGTTTGCAGTTTTGTCCAAACGTCACGTGCTGTTGAAGCTCAGGGATCGAAGTACTCCCTGAGGCTTCAGCAGCACGCTTTAATGCAGCAAAGGTTTGGTTGAAACAGTGGCATTTATCGATAACAAGCATATATGCTGCAGGTTTGGAACTGAGACGATTATTTAATAAGGGTCATCTGCCGCGTTGCAACAACATCGCCGGCTTGCAGGGTGTAGAAATAGCGCCCGCTTGGCAAATCGGTTGCCTGCCAGTCAACTTTATGGCTCCCCGCCTGGTAGGCGCGGTCAGTTAGTGTTGCCACCTCTATGCCCAGAAGACTATAAACTTTAAGTGATACATCGGTTGCATGCGTCAACTCAAAAGTTATGGTTGTTGAAGGGTTGAATGGGTTCGGGTAATTCTGATTCAGCGTGAAGCGTTGTGGCGTCTCTCCAGGTGGGTCCTCTGTTGCGACTGAGGTACCAGTCTGCCAGAGTGCAATAGAAGTTGGGGCGATGCCAACGTCAAATCTGCTCACTTCAGTACCGTCAGGCGTATGTACTGATACAAAGCCGGCCGTTGTAAAGCTGGTGATACGTGCAAGGTACAGGTGGCCACTGGCAGCATCAAAAGCGACGCCGCCAAGGCTTTCCGATCCAGCAATGGCAATTGAAGGGGCTTGCGTATTGGTTGTTGTATCGAACGCGAGAAGTTCGCTACCGCGCACGAGATACAGCACGTTGTTTACGCCATCATAGTAGGTGTCTTGGCCGGCTGAAGAGGCGCCTACCTGGGTGTCAATGTTTAGGCGCTCTTTTATTTCTTTGGTTGCAGGGTCAACAACGAGTACCTGCCCGTTGGTCTGCTCGAGGATTTCAGTAAAGTCGCTGTTGTATTCAGTTTTGCCATTGCATACAACCCATAACTCGTCTTCTGCATCGACTTCAAGCGATCGTGGGCCGTCGCAGCCGAGCTGTAAAGTGTCAACGACCGCATCTGTTGCGATGTCGATGCGTGTGAGGGTACTATCGAATCCGAAACCATTATTTGCCACAAAAGCATAGCCGGCTACAGCGGCGATGTCTTCCGGGTTTGTGCCGGCGGAAATTGTGCCGGCTACAGTATTGCTGGTCAAGTCTATGACCGTAACACTGCTGCTGAACAGATTGGATACATAGGCTTTGTCGTCTGAAACAGCCGCCATATACCGGGGGCTCGGGACGTCCAGTATTTGGCCAGTTCTGGTGTTTGTGGGCAGGTCAAAAATATCAATTCGGTCGGAGGTGTTTGCCATAACAAACCCCGTGTTTTCATGCAATGTGATACTTTGTACGAGGGTGTTGAGGTCTGGCAGGCCGTCGGCTACAACAGTGGTTGTCGAAGGTGTGTACATTGAAACAGAACCGTTCGCATCGGAGAAATTCCCCTGGTTACCAATGTAGACCGATGTGGTTGATAGTTGCCCCAGCGCGCTAACCGGGAAGAGGAGGCAGAGCGCTGTAAGCAGGATGCAAGCAAGTTTGCTTGACCGATTAGATATAGCAGTAGCGGGTTTGTTGGGCATGTTGGTTTGTTTTATTAGGGTGGTCGTGTATGATTTAGCGCGTGTCCTGATTTTCCCCGGCAAACAGAATAGATAGTTGAAATCGGATTGCTCGAGGTGGGACCGGATAGCCTTTGATGACTTCAAAAGCCTGATCTGTCACGTTCTCCACAAAAACGCCGGCTGTGACCCGGGTTTTGGGGAGGGCTCTGGAAACGCGCAGGTGAAAATCTGCTGTGGTATATCCTGGCAAAAATTGCTGGCCATCAGTTGTGATGTAGCGCCGGCTGATATGGCGAAGGCTGGCATCCAACTGTACTTGTAGTTTGTTGCGCTGGTGCGAAAGGCCCAGCCGGGTTTTGGCGACATGGCGCGGGGTATAGCGCAGCGGCTGGTTAAACGCCGGTGTATCCGCTTCGGAAATATCTCGGGCATCAGCAAGGGTATAGCTGTTATGGCTGCTGATTGACCAGCGCTTGTTCATTTTGAAATGGCTACCCAACGCGAATTCGGTCCCTAGAATTTTCGTTGTGCCAATGTTCTCCGGCTGCCATATGCTGCTGTTTGCGGCAGAGGGTAACCAGGTAATCTGGTTTTTTATACGGTTGTAGAATCCGGATGCTTCGATCAGGATTTCAACTGCATGGTGGTTAATTGTGTAAACGATTCCCCCTTCAATTTGCCGGCTGCGCTCAGGAGCAAGCTCTGGGTTGCCACCTGGTTGCCAGAACCTGTCGTTGAATGTTGGCGCGCGAAAACCGCTGCCGGCATTGGCTTTCAGAGTCAGTGGTATTGTTTGTAGTAGCTGAAAATTGACGCCTAACGACGGGCTCAGCGAGACCAGGTGCTCGCCATTGGAAGGGAAAAAGGTATCGAGTCGAAGTCCGGGGAACAGGGTAAGGCGGGACACCGGGTGCACACTGCTTAAAAATCCGGCAAGCCTGTTCTCACGGGCGCTCCGCAACAGGTTGGGATGTCGCGCTGTGTATTGGCTTCCGGATATACCAGCACTCATACTGCCATAAGCCTGGTCCAGGGTGAGTTCTGCGTCGAGTGTGTAAGCACGCGTTCGCCCCGTCTGATCCAATGCCAACTGTGGGTTGCTGTAGCGCAAGGAACCACGCTGGGTTGCTCCCGTGAGGGCAAAAACACCTTTGGAAAGGGTAACGAGGTGGCGGGCCATTAATCTGCTTCCCGTATCCCATTGCCGCTCATCTTTTGGTGAAGTGGTTGCCGCGCCGGGCAGGCCACGTTCAGCAGTGTTGTACCATCCCGTGATCAGTGTGGCAGATTTTGGTTGGAGCCGGGCTACTTTGACAAACAGGGAAGAGGTTGTGCGATCAGCCCCTTCGCGCCGGCTGTTGGCAGGTGGGAAAAGGGATGGGTTCAGAAAAGGGAAGTCTCCCTGCTCGGTGCTATGGGCAAAAGACAGGAGTCCCTGCCATGCCCCGCGCGACAGGCCCGTTGATAGCGATCCATCGCGTTCACCAAACGGTCCGGTGCTGGCTGTTGTTTGTAAAAAGAACGGTTGGTCGGCATTGGGGGTTGCCAGGTTAATGACGCTTCCAATGCTCTGCGACCCGTAAAGCGCTGCGCCCTGTCCGTGTTGGATTTGTGCGCTATTGATGAGTTGCGCAGGAACCAGGGAAAGGTCAATTTGGCCGAGTTGTGGGTCGGATAACGGGACGCCGTCCAATAAAATGAGGGATTGGGAAGCCCCCGTGCCTCGAAAAGAAAGGGAGGCAAGTCCGTTGCCATAGCTGCGAATAAACGGACTACCGGCACGGTCGAGCAGGTGGGCAAGGGTTTGGCTGTTCGAAGATAGTACGTCTTCTCGCTTGATGGTGGTCAGGTGGACGGGTGCATCGCGGGTGGCCTGGGGCAGGCGCAGGGCTGTTATCTTGATTGCCGGCAATGCATACACAGAATCAGCTTTTTGCGGTTGGGCAAAAGCTGGGGTACATGTCAGCAAACAGAAAAGCAGGACAAAAATAAAGCGCATAAAAAAACCTGAACCCCAATAAAAATGGCTCAGGCAAGAACAGCAGATGCACACGATATCGCCACCTTGATGATCAAGCTAACGATAGGAATGACACTGTTTTCTACCCGAACCTCAAAACCCGGAGGTTGACGGTATACACAGTGGCAGGTCTCCTGGCTTACTGCGAAAAACAGGCAACTCCATTCTGGCCTTCCCACTTGCCAAACAGGCATGCAGTGACCAGACGCTCATCGTTGTCTGTCTCGTTTAGCAGCGTACAGTTGCGGGTACAGCTCCAGATTGGTTGTGCAGGCATAATACCTGACTACCTTGGATTCCCTTTTAATCGTCCCCGCATTGCTGCGGGTGTCGAACCAGTGTGCATATATAAAAGAACATTAATTCAAGGTAGGTTATATTCCATGGATTAACAAATGTGCCTCCACTTACCCCACGAATCATGCGTGTATCTTTATTCCTGACTGTTCTGGTGTTGATTACTGGATGTGGGCCGGCAGCAGAAAATAGCAACAACCCGATGACAAAGATTGAAGCAACGATCGATGCCGCAGTCGATTCTGTCCTTGCTGCACACCCCGAAGCCACGGTTGCTGTTGCCCTCGATGATGGGGTAACCGGGGCTACGTATCTGCTAAACGAGCACCGTTCGTTTCATGCGGCCAGCACGATGAAAATACCGGTCATGATAGAGGTGTATCGGCAGGCCGGCCAGGGGCGATTTTCGCTGGATGATGAACTGGAGGTGGTGAACGCATTTCATTCTATAGTGGATAGCAGCCGCTACAGCATCGAGGATGATTCAGACGATGCGATCTATACAAAACTTGGGCAAAAAATGACCCTTCGCGCCCTCGTATATCAAATGATTACCGTGTCTTCCAATCTCGCTACAAACCTGTTGATAGATTTTGTGTCAGCCGACACTGTGCAGGCTACAGCGGAAGCCCTGGGGGTGAAAAATATGAAAGTGCTGCGCGGAGTTGAAGACTTGAAAGCCTTTGATCTGGGTATGAGCAATACAACAACCGCTGCCGATCTCGCTGTTTTGCTCGCTGCCATTCGCGATGGAAAGGCTGTTTCTGTAACGGCAGACCAGGAGATGGTTGATGTATTACTGGCGCAGGAATTTAACGAAATGATTCCAGCAGGATTGCCGGCAACAGCGCGTGCAGCGCATAAGACAGGATGGATTACTGCAATTCACCATGATGCAGCCCTTGTGTACCCTGAAGGTACCGATCCTTATGTGCTGGTTATTCTTATTGAGGGCATAACAGATCATGCAGTATCCGCACAGGTGGGGGCTACAATTACTGCCGCCATCCATCAGGCATTGCGTTGAATGGGATGGATTGGCCTTTAAAAATGCGTTAATCCCTTAAGCTTTTCTTCAGATGCGCCGATACGAGGAGCACTGCAAGCTGTGCCCGTTGTTTCTCACCAAAACAACATCCCCCACAAGCACAGTCGTGCACTCACAAACATACATGGATAAACTGGCGGTCCCCACTACCCCCGTAAAACCGCTGTTTATATAGCTTGGCCTGGGCGCTGTATCTGCGTTTACGTTCTCAAAGAGAAACGTTACAACCATTGTACATAACCGAATTTGCGGTCCACCGCTGTAGATTCGATTATATCCGCTGGGCAAGGTTCATCCATATCAGATTGTGAGTGCCCATAGTTTCTAGGGCGAAATGGAGAATTAGATGAGCCAAGACACACAGGTGCACACTGGAAGTGCACACCCGGTATCGCGAAACCCCATAAAGCGATTTTTCCAAATGGAAGCAGCTCCCGGGATCTTACTTATGATCAGTGCTGCGGTCGCAATTATCTGGGCGAACTCACCTTTTGCGGAAGCATATTTTCACATGTGGCATGCCCACATAGCGATCGAAATCGGCCACCAGGCCATTTCGATGCACCTGCTTCACTGGATCAATGATGGTTTGATGGCCATCTTCTTCCTGGGTGTAGGTCTTGAAATCAAAAAAGAAGTATTGCATGGTGAGTTGGCTTCGCCCAAAAAGGCAGCCCTCCCTATTGCTGCCGCCATAGGCGGGATGCTTGTGCCGGCGCTTTTCTATGTAGTCTTTAATGCTGGCACACCCGAAGCGGGTGGCTGGGGTGTGCCGATGGCCACCGATATTGCTTTTGCTTTAGGGGTTATAATTCTGCTAGGCAAACGCGTCCCGACAGCCTTGAAGATCTTCCTCGTTGCCCTGGCAATTGTAGATGATCTCGGCGCTGTGCTGGTCATTGCGTTTTTCTATACCTCCGAGGTTTCTCTCCTGGCGCTCGGCGTTGCTGGAGGTTTTCTTGCCAGTCTCGTGGTCGCAAATCGCATGGGTATTCGCCGGCCAGCTGTTTATGTTGTGCTAGGTATCGGTCTTTGGGTCGCGTTCTTGCAGAGTGGCGTTCACGCAACCCTCGCCGGTGTATTACTTGCGCTTACAATTCCCTCTGGTAAAAAGATGGGTGCTTATGCCTTCATGGCAGTGGGCCGTGATCTGATTTACAAATACATGGGCTCTACGGCGCCTTCGCAGAGCGAGTTGACACACGATCAGGAGCACGCTGTGCACAAACTGGAGCAGGCTTGTAAAGACGTTTCATCTCCAATGGAACGGATGGAGCACGCGCTTGCCGGTTGGATCAACTTCCTGATTATGCCTTTCTTTGCCTTTGCCAATGCAGGTGTATCGTTTGTTGGAGGGGACATCATTGCGGCCCTTACCAGCAATGTTACCCTCGGTATTATTTGTGGCCTCTTTCTTGGTAAGCAACTTGGTGTATTTGCTTTCTCCTGGGCAGCCGTTAAAATGGGCATCGCCGCCATGCCTTCCAATACAACCTGGAAGCAATTCTACGGGGTGAGCATTTTGTCCGGTATCGGATTTACAATGTCGCTGTTCATTGCCAACCTCGCTTTTGGTGAAGGTGCGGTGCTCGACAACGCCAAAATAGGTATTCTGGTCGCATCGCTGGTTGCCGGCGTGGCAGGATGGATGATCCTGGCTTCTGCTGCACCTGCAGATGACACGCCGGAAGAAGAAGCGCCGGCCAAAGATCTTTCGGAAGAAGAAACGCTTGTGCTCGACCACCGGGCGCAAAGCAACTTCAAAGCAGACCACTTGAAACCGCAGCGTGCACAGCAGCAAGATGTTGTTGAATCCGAAGAAGTGTACCAAAATCTCTGATCAAATAAGCTTCCTCCGCTTATTTACTGTGCGAAAAAGGCGGGCAGGGTTCTCCCCTGTCCGCCTTTTAATTTTGTGCCATCTGATCTGACTGCCGAATATCGATCAAGGATTGTTGACTCGTGAATTAATTACCAGTCATCACATCTTTTATATATCAATCATTAGATCTCAAATCAGAAACCCATGATCGATATTCGGTAATCAATCAGATGGCATGTTGTATTCAATTATGTCGGTTGCTGTATGCAGTGCCTAGTTGTTTGCAAAAGTCATTACCTTGGCATCAACAAAATTTTCAGCGTCGATTTTGTACATGTAGACGCCACTGCTCATGGTCCGCCCGGATTCATCTCTGCCATTCCAGGAAGTGTTGTAACAGCCGACTTCCAGGTCCTGATCAACCAGCGTCGCGATTTCTGTTCCAGTCAAATCATATACCGATACCTGTACCCTTGCCGGCTGTGAGATGTGGAAGTTTATCGTCGTTTGCGGATTAAACGGATTGGGGTAGTTCTGGTAGAGCTCTGATTCCTGCGGCGCAATGTGCGCTTCTTTTGTATCTATCAGAATGCCATCAAGTATGGCGATGGTTGCGTGGTCATGCGCAAGCGCAGGTTCGTCTAAAAAGGCATTGGTAATACCGTGTCCGTAAAACATGTCCTGTCCCGGATCGGAACCCCGTTCGCGGGAATGATCGACAAGGAGGTGTTTCATCAAGCCGGGCGTGACGTCTTTCTCTTTGCTATGGATCAATGCAGCAACGCCGGTCAGGAATGCAGCGCTTACGCTAGAGCCGGCAGCCCAGCCCCAACCATTGGCAACGGTGCTGAATACAAGGTCAAAAGTCCAGCATGGGCGATTCAGCCCTTCTTTGACACAGTAATCACGCCCCGGATAAGCAATGTCGCCGCCTGGGGCGGCAAAGTTGATCACATTGGCCCCGAAGTTACTGTAGCTTGTTGGCTTTTCAGGATTAGCTTCTGCATCAAAGGCCCATCCGACTGGTGCCGTTGCTGATACCGCTATAAAGGGTGTAGCACTTGCCGGCAGGTAAAGGCAGCAGGTGTCGAGGTTTTTCTTCTCGTCCCCAGCCGGCGCAATCAGGGTGACCCCTTTTTTAATGGCGTAAGTACCGACAACTTCTAACATCGCTTTCATCTCTGATGCCCGGATGCCCGTTGGACCGTCTTTGTGGTACAGCTTGCCGAGGCCGACGTTGGCGATGTGAACGTCCTGGTTTGCTGCATAAACTAACGCATCCAGTAACCAGGAGAAATCTCCACTACCTGTTTTATGTGAGGCAACCTTGAGCGCGATCAGTTCGGCTTCGGGGGCAACGCCTGTTGTCCCTTTGCCATTTTTTGCGGCTGCAATAACACCTGCGATATGGGTGCCGTGGTTAAATCCAAAATCTTGCTGGACATCCCAGTTTTCTGTAGGGACAAATGACTTGCTCAGCGATTGATTGAGGTTGGGCGCAATGTCTACGTGGTCCGGATCAATTCCGTTGTCGATAATTGCAATACGGACGCCCTGACCTTTGCTTTTTTTCCATGCTTCCTCGGCATCGATGGCGTCGAGCCCCCACTGCAAATTGGATAGGTCCTGGGCGGCCTCTTCTGACGGTAACTCAGATTCGGGCAATCCAAGCAAAATGGTTTTGGCGGGGTCGATCCACTGGACTTCCGGATCATCGGATACAAGCGATACGCCAGCAAACCTGCGGACCCTGGCCTTAAGTCCCTGGTCGCCGTGAAAACAGACCAGGTGGGATGCACCCAGATTTATTTCGTTGCTTACTTCGCCGTGCTCAGCTGTGATATAAGATTTGAGTGCGCCAAGTTGCTGGTCCGAAACCTGGGCAATAAAATTATTCTGACCCCACGCCACGCGTGTGCCAAGGCATAAGAAGACAAAAACCAACAGCAAACGCGCCGGCAAATAAAAACTGGTTGTTGAAAAAGAAAATCGTAGCAACTGCATACGGCTTACAGTAGGGGCTTGATTTGGGTCTGTGGACAAGCTGTTTTGAGGGTTGCTGAAGCAGCAAGAAGGGTTTAGACTGAAGGGAGGCTGTCTAAGAAGTCCTTTTTTGAGATTTGCGCTTTGGTTTTGGACTACTGCCAAAAACCAGACCAAAACGGCTTCCTTTTTAGGGGATTTTAACTACAGCCCAAAGAAACGACAGGCTTATTTAAGTCGCATTGGTCAAGGACGGAAGTGTGTAGCAGTATTTGGCTACGCCGCATGCGCCAGCAAGCCCGAGAATTGATGGAGGTTTGGCGCAGGCGCGGTGGTAAATATCGAACACAGAACAAGGAACCCCTAATGTCGAAGGAAAATTCAATCACTCCTCACTCCTCACTCCTCACTCCTCACTCCTCACTCCTCACTCCTCACTCCTCACTCCTCACTCCTCACTCCTCACTCCTCACTCCTCACTAAAAAAGAACCGCACAGTAGCCGGCGGCCTGAGCAGGGCGCGCCGGTACTGTGCGGTGCTGTGTTGGGTATTGAGTTTTTTGGTTTACTTGAGCAATGTCATTACGCGGGATGCTGTGAAGTTGCCTGCAACAATTTTGTACAGGTAAACCCCGCTAGCAACCGATTGCCCGCCGGCATCTTTGCCGTTCCATGAAGTTGTGTAAGAACCCGCAACCATGGACTGGTTAACCAGCGATGCGACCTGGCGGCCCATCATGTCGTATACCGCGACCTGAACATCTGCCTGTTCTGCGAGATGGAAATTGATCGCTGTTGTCGGATTGAATGGGTTAGGATAGTTTTGCTCAATTGCAAAGCTGGTCGGGGTTTCTGTATCAAACCCGGCAGTTGCTACCAGATTGTCCGTTGCAGCAACGCCGTTGTCTCTGGTGCGCCAGAGTCCCAGTGCAGATTCTGCATCTACGCGACCGTGGCCAAAGAACGTGTCGTCACCAGGTGTGTCACCTAGTTTGTTAGCTGATGCCTTGAGCATGTTTTTGAGCTGTGCCGGGGTGGCGCCCTTTTTCCAACTCTTAAGCAGTGCTGCAACACCCGTCACGTGAGGGGCAGCCATGCTTGTGCCGGCAGCCCATCCCCAGCCTTCGTTGATTGTGCTGAAGACAAGGTCGAATACCCAGCAAGGCTGCGTTAATCCGCCAACCGTACAGGTCTCCGCTCCGGCATAAAGGGCGTCACCGCCTGGGCCAGCAAAATCGATGTGCCGGTCTCCATAGTTGGAATAGCTTGCCGGTACATCCATGTTTGTGCCCGGGTTCAGCCCCCAGCCTACTGGTGTAGTTGCTGAAACTGACAGAAAGTGCTTGGCACCACTTGGCAGTGCGATACAGCAGTTGTCTATGTTGAGGCTGTTGTTGCCAGCTGCAGCGATTAGCATTGTACCACGCTCGTTGGCGTACTCACCTACTGCATTGAGTATTTCTCTCAGTGCCCGCCCATCAGCACCAGCAGATCCTCCTTTAGGGAAAACCGCACCAAGGCTAAGGTTGGCAATGTCGACATCGTTGTCAGCGGCGTATACCACTGCATCGATTATCCAGCTGAAATTGCCACTTCCGGTGAATTCGGAAAGGACCTTCAGGGCAACCAGTTCAACTTCTGGTGCAACACCGATGGTACCAAGTCCGTTGTCGGCAGCAGCTATAGTGCCGGCTACGTGTGTGCCATGGTTAAAGCCAAATCCGGACTGGATATTCCAGTCCTCGTTCGGTACAAACGACTTGCTCAACGCACTGTTGAGGTTTGGCGCAAGGTCAGGATGTTCTGCGTCGATGCCACTGTCGAGGACAGCCACGCGTACGCCGGCGCCCCGCCTTTTTCGCCATGATTCGGGCGCATTGATAGCGTCATGCCCCCACTGAAGGTCGAAGAAAAAATCGTCATCGCCACTGTTAGGTGGATTGCCGAAGGTCTCTGCAGCGCCAACGATGGCCTGCATGTCTGGCTGGATCCACGCTACATTGGGATCGTTGGCCACCTGGTTGGCCGCTTTGTGTTGCCGGGCAAAGCGTTTTACCTGCCGATCTCCGCTGAAACAGACAACGGAGGTGCCATCTAACTGAATTACTTTGGTAATACTGCCGCCGGTTGCTGAAATATCTGATATGAAGGTATCCAGATTTTCAGTCTCAACGTGGGCGAGGAAGTTGTCTTGTGCTGAAGCTGTTGCTGCTATGAGCGGCAACATGAAAAAGAGCGTGAGCGCAACGCGCCACCACCTGGTAGAAGTTCGTCTCATCCTGAAATTCTTTTGAGTTAGGAGGGAATAGATCTGCAGAAAGGATGGCCGTGTCGCCTGCGCATGGTGGTGCAGGGATGGTAGGGTGCCGGCAGTATCGGTGAGCCGGCGTAGAAACCTTTGCTTGCAGGGATAGCTTCGGTGGTGAATCGAAACCGCGGTGCGTAGTGGGGCTCCCAATGAACAAAAAAAACTAAGGGATCTAATCAGCCATAGACGCCAATTAGAAAGAGAATTGCGTTACGGGGGCACATCTCGGGCTGGTCCATTGGCGCAGCCCGATTAGTGCAAAAAGCACGGTAGGCTCAATCTTACACTTCTGTGAGGGCCGGCGAAGGGCTATCAGGGGCAGATTCAACCAGGTCTGGTGCTTCCTCAGTTGCCGGCATAATAAGCCGGGCGCTACGGTCGTACGTGAAATAATTCCAGGCCCAGTTAAGCAAAACGTTCAACCGATTTCTGAAACCTACCAGTTGCATCAGGTGCAAAACGAGCCACATAACCCAGGCAAGAAACCCGGTGTTGCGGATACCTATGTCGAGCTGAGAAACCGCGGCATTGCGCCCAATGGTTGCCATGATACCGCGGCTTTTGTAGCTGAAGGGTGTTGCCGGCTTTCCGTTGAGGTGCCGGATGATCTGTTCTGCAACGTGTTGGCCGCCTTGCATGGCTACAGGCGCTAGTTGAGGGTCTATCTCTTCTGCTTTGTTTTTGCTTGCTGCAATGTCGCCAACGGCAAAAACCTGCTCGTGCCCTGGAATACTGAGATCCTCCGCTACGTCAATGCGGCCGGCGCGCGCAGTAGGCAGGCCCAGTATTTCTCCGAGCGGATTGGCACGCACGCCTGCTGCCCAGATCATGGTTTGCGTTGGAATCTGCGTGCCATCACCCAGGTGTACCGCATCGGGAGTCACCCGGACAACTTGTGTGTTGAGCATCACATTGACGCCACGTCGTTCAAGCTGCTTGCGTGCATAGGGCTGTAATTTTTCGTGGTAGGCATTTAACAGGTTGGATGATGCCTCAACCAGGTAGACTTGTGCTTTATCAACCGGCAGGTGGGGGAAATCTTTTTTGAGCACCTTCTGAAAGAGCTCGCATAATGCGCCGGCCATCTCAACACCTGTCGGGCCACCACCAACGACGACGACGTTAAGCAGGGTATCTGCGGTTGACTTGCGCAAGCGGTTTGCTGTTTCAAATCTTTCGATGATATGGGAGCGCAAGTTAACGGCTTCTGTGAGATTTTTTAAGCCAAAACCATGCTGTGCTGCGCCAGCAACGCCGAAAAAGTTGGTAGTGGCGCCGGCTGCGACAATCAGATAATCAAAGGGGATGCGGGTGCCGTCGAGGATGTGTAATTGCCGCTGTGCCCAGTCAACCCCTGTGACTTCGCCAAGATAAAAATCGAAGTTTTTCTGCTTATGGAAAATGCCGCGCACAGCGTGTGCAATTTCTTCAGCCTCCAGGCCGGCGGTAGCTACCTGGTAGAGTAGCGGTTGGAATGTGTGATAATTGTTTTTGTCGATAAGCAATACGTCGACTGGCGCGTTGCGCAGGTGCCGGGCTGCGCTCAATCCACCAAACCCAGCGCCTATTATTACAACTCTTGGTTTCATAATGCTACCTGGTTTAGCTTCTCAAATCGGTTAGGGTCTATACACGAAGGCGTCGGGCAAGTTGCTCTGCTTTTTCCCGCGCTTCATCTTCATCAATTGGGGGAATAGTAATCGCAGGTTTGGCTGCTTCGATTTCCAGCTTTTTAGTTTCAGCTGATTTCTCTTCATCAAGCAATACGTCCCATACCTGGCTTGTAACAATCGTTTCCAGGTTTTGAAGGCGCGATAGCAGTGCACTTTTCTCTGATTCTGAAGACTCCAGTTTTTTCAGGAGGTCATTTACTTTGGTCTCCAGATGTTCGGTCGATTCTCCAAGTTGAAGTTGCTTCTCCTTAAAACTCAACCATTCCTTGAATGCACCGAATAAAATGCCGGCAATGGGGATGAGTATCCAGCTAAAGGCCCAAAATGCCATGTTGTGCTTCTTGTGTGGTTAATTGATGCTACAATGCAAGATACGTCTTTTCCAGCATGAAGGGTTCAGTATGGCGTTCGAAAAATTCTCAAGTTGCTGTTGTGCTGCAAAATTATCTTGAACTTTTTCTACAGGCCGGGAACCTAACCAGAATTGCGGAGCCTTTTGCTAAATATGTGGTAATAAACAAATTAACTAACACCTACGGTCGCTTTTCTTAGTGTTTCAAGAGCGCAACATATTTCGCTTCTCGGTTAAAGGGTTTCTCAGTGGTCTGCTTGGCAGGTCGATGAAGCCAGGGCGGAAGTATCGGTTGTCGCGAAAAGCGATGGAGGCCCTGGTTGGCTTCCGCATTGGGGATATGGCCCTTTATGAGCGCGCCATGCGACATCGGTCCTTGTTACGTGGCGAGCCGGAATCTGGTACCCGGTCAAACGAACGCCTCGAATTCCTCGGAGATGCCGTGCTTGGTTTTATAACGGCAGAACATCTCTTTGAACATTTTCCCGAAAAAGATGAAGGGTTTCTTACCCGGTTGAGGGCAAAATTGGTTAACGGGAAGGCCCTTGCAATTTGTGCAGAAGAAATCAACCTGGGCTCCCTCATCCTGATGAGCAAGAATATGGTGCAGGAGCAAGGCCGGCAAAATCGCACCATTCTCGCTGATGCCTTCGAAGCGCTCATTGGAGCCATTTATCTTGATCAGGGGTTGGATACTGCCCGGCATTTTATTGAGCGCACGATGCTGAATCAAGTTGACCTCAAGGCGCTCGCCCAGCAATACGATAACTTTAAAAGCCTGCTGCTCGAATATGCCCAGGCGAGAAGTTGGGCCCAGCCTATCTACCGCGTTGTGTCCGAAGAAGGCCCCAGCCACGCCAAAACGTTTTCAGTTGATGTAATCCTGAAAGGGGAGCCACACGGTCGTGGGCAGGGAGGGAGCAAAAAAATGGCTGAACAACGCGCCGCCAAAGAAGCCTTGAAACTCCTCCGCAGTAAACCCCGCACCTGACGTCTCTTTCACAGCCGTTTCTGGCAATTTGAACCATCTTTCGTGAAGAAAATGCGGGGGTGGCTTGCCTTGGAAACTTCCTGTATATTCTGGTCTACTAGGGGCATATTCGAAGCGCTTCCCACCACGCCTCACTTACCTACCGAAAATTGCACAAAGGCATGGCCATAAATCTGTCTTTTACCGATAAATTTACCCGCCGTCACAATGGCTCTTCCAGCGAAGAAGTACAGCAAATGCTGGAAACCGTTGGCTTAAAATCAATGGATGCGCTTGCGCAGGCAACTGTGCCCTCGTCGATTCTGAGAGCGGAAGCGCTTGCCTTGCCCCCAGCGTTGTCAGAGTATGAGCTCTTACAACGTGTGAAGGAGCTTGCCGGCCAAAACGAAGTCTACCGCTCTTTTATTGGGATGGGATATCATGACACGGTTACCCCGCCCGCCGTGCAGCGTAATGTTCTTGAAAACCCTGCATGGTACACGCAGTACACGCCTTATCAGGCTGAAATTTCGCAGGGGCGGCTCGAGGCGTTGCTCAATTTTCAAACGATGATCATCGACCTGACGGGTATGGAGATAGCCAACTCGTCTCTCCTTGATGAAGGTACTGCTGCTGCAGAGGCCATGATGATGTTCAGCCGGCTGTCGCGCCGTTCCGGGAAAACAGCCTTCTTTATTGATGAGCGCTGTCACCCGCAAACAATAGACGTCGTGGCAACGCGGGCAGAGCCTCTTGGTATCGATATCCGGGTTGGCAACTTTGCCGACTACACCTTTGCTGAAGACGTATTTGGTGCCCTCCTGCAGTATCCCGCCACTGATGGCGAAGTGGTAGACTATGCCGCGTTCTGCGAAGCTGCCCATGACAGTGACGCCTATGTTGTTGTTGCAGCCGACTTGCTAAGCCTGGCGCTCTTGACGCCACCGGGGGAGTTTGGGGCGGATGTTGTTGTTGGTAACTCGCAGCGTTTTGGTGTCCCTCTTGGCTACGGTGGGCCGCATGCAGCATTTTTTGCCACACGGGAAACCTACAAACGTCAGGTGCCGGGCCGTATCATTGGCGTATCGATTGATGCAGACGGTCGGCCAGCGCTCCGGATGGCCTTACAAACACGTGAGCAGCACATTCGCCGGGACAAGGCGACCTCGAATATTTGTACAGCCCAGGTACTGCTGGCCGTGATGGCCAGTATGTACGCTGTGTACCACGGCCCGAAAGGTATCCGGCTGATTGCTGAACGCGTTCATAATGCCACGCGCGTGCTGGCGAATGGTTTGCAAAAGCTTGGCTATGTATTGCGCCACGAACACTTTTTCGACACGCTACGGGTAGAGCTCGACGATGAGACCCTGGATCGCGTGCTCATTGCGGCTGAACATAACCGGGTTAACCTCCGCGTCTTCCGCGATGGTACCGTTGGTATTTCGCTCGATGAAACGGTCACTGCAGACGATCTGGATACCCTGTTTGCCATTTTTGACCTGGAAGCTTCCGTGGATGCAGATGCTGTTGAAATTGCAGAAGAATTGGCGCCGGGTTACAGCGGTCCGCTTACCCGCCAGTCTGGATACATGGACCATCCGGTATTCAATAGCTACCATTCAGAAAGTGAGTTGATGCGGTATATTCATCATCTTGCTTCGCTTGACCTGTCGCTTACGACGAGTATGATTCCGCTCGGTTCTTGTACGATGAAGCTGAACGCAGCGGCTGAGCTTATGCCTGTCACGATGGCCGGCTTCAACCGGATACACCCGTTTGCGCCATCGGTGCAAACAAAAGGGTACCAGGTTATCATCGAAGAACTCGAAAATTGGCTTGCTGAAATCACTGGCTTTACCTCGGTTTCGCTGCAGCCTAACTCAGGTGCTTCTGGTGAGTATACCGGCCTGTTGACCATCCGTGCGTATCACGAAAGCAGAAACGACCACCATCGGAATGTGTGTATTGTGCCGCAGTCGGCACATGGTACGAATCCTGCCAGCGCCATTATGGCCGGTATGAAGGTCGTTATCGTTGGTTGTGATGACGCGGGAAATATCGACCTGGAAGATTTGCGGGAAAAAGCCACAACGCATGCTGATACGCTTGCTGCCGTGATGGTTACCTATCCGTCTACGCATGGGGTTTTTGAAGAAGGTATCCGGGAAATCTGCCAGATCATCCATGATAATGGCGGGATGGTGTACCTCGACGGCGCCAACATGAACGCGCAGGTGGGGTTATGCCGGCCGGGTGATTATGGTGCAGATGTGTGTCATCTCAACCTGCACAAAACGTTTAGCATCCCTCATGGCGGCGGCGGCCCGGGTATGGGGCCAATCTGTGTAAATGACCACCTTGCTCCATTCCTTCCTGGCCACGTGGTTGTGCCTACAGGAGGTGAACATGCCATTGGAGCAGTCTCGGCAGCGCCTTATGGCAGCGCCAGTATTTTGCTTATCTCCTGGGCCTATATCGCGATGATGGGCCCCGATGGCCTGCGCGAAGCTTCCCAGATGGCCATTCTCAACGCCAACTACATTGCCCGCCGCATCGAAGGACATTTCCCGATTCTTTACCGTGGCGAGAAAGGCTACGTGGCGCATGAGTTTATCATGGATCTGCGTCCCTACCGGCAAGCCAGCGGCATCACAGAACAGGATGTTGCCAAGCGTTTGATGGACTATGGATACCATGCACCTACCATGTCGTGGCCAGTTGTGGGTACCATGATGATTGAGCCGACAGAGAGTGAGTCCAAAGCTGAACTGGATCGTTTTTGTGATGCAATGATTTCCATCAGAAGCGAAATCCAGGAAGTAGAGCTTGGTGTAGTTGATGCGACGCTCAACGTGCTCAAGCAGGCGCCACACACTGCAGCAATGGTGGTTTCAGATGAATGGGACATGCCTTATGCACGCGAGAAAGCTGCCTTCCCATTGCCATGGACAAGGTCCCATAAATTCTGGCCTTCCGTACGCCGGCTGAACGATGCCCATGGCGATCGAAATCTCATCTGTACCTGCCCACCAATCGAAGCCTACGCTGAAGTGTCATAACTTTTGTGATTTTATCGTCAAGTAGGTCCACATTTCACGGATTGCTTATCAATTGTGACGAACCAATTTGAGCAACAGAAACAATGTCCGATTGCCTGAGTGTGAGAGGTCTTTCTTTTCAGTTGAGACCATTTTCTCTCAGAACGACGTTGCTTTTAGCGCACCCCTTTGTGCGCCTGTTGTAGTAGGTAAAACTGGATACGGTTATGGATTTTATGGATGATCCCACCGTTTTTCGGTGAACTCATTTCGTGTCTGTGCTAAACTTTTGCCCTCCTCGGCACATCTGCGGGTAGGACCCCTGGTGGCAGGCGAAAAGACACGATACAATCGCTTACGTTCTGTCGCGTTCATGTGGACCAACAGCAGCTTGATTGCTCAACAATTCTGCCTGGTCAGCACGAACGGTTCGACCTTGCTCTAGCGTGGCTACGCTCGTTCTTCTAACCCCTCAAGTGAAGGATACAGGGCTTTTCTTCTCTGGCTCCCTGGGATCCCGATTGTAATTTCTATGTCTGGAATGCAGCGCATTGTTTCTCGTTGCATGGAAGCACTGTACTGGTTATTACAGTGCCACGTCTATTTCCGTGCAACATGCATTGGCTTGCTCATCATGCCAATGATCATTTCTCAACCCAGCCGGGCTGATGGGAGCAAAGATCTCATCAGGAATGGCGGATATCGTCCTTTTCTCGAAGGTGGGCATGGCCGTACTGTGGCCGGCATCAACCGAATGAACAAGTTTTATGTCTACCTGCGCGCAGGAGAGACCCTTCAGTTGGGTTCAAGCGCAATGGGGATGTATGAAGGTGACATTCAATTTACCCAGCCTGATGGCACAACGGGCTCATGTCTGGCACTGAAGCCAGCAACCGCGGGTGATCGGTGGGGGATAATTCCGTCGATTGATGAAGAACGGGCCGGTCCGCTGCCCAATGTAGGCGGCTACACGGCATGTGAACGCGCCGCAGACGCCTCGACAGAAGGCATCTGGGAAGTAACTTTTGTAGGACCAGCACCAGATAGCTGGGCATTTTCAACACCGCTTCCTGCCGGCGCATCCTGGCAGCAGGCACCCGACGTGTATACCATTGCAGCCTGGGATATCACGGTTCGCAATGCTGATACACAGGAAGTCCCGGGTCGCGTATTTGCCAACCATCTCCCACTAAACCTGGGTAGTGCGACCGCTTCTATTGCTTCAACCTTGTTTGCGCGTACGCGAGATGGTTATGACTATCGCATAGACCTGAACAACATTAGTGGGCATACCTTGCTGTTGTTTGCTAACTCTGCCGGCTTTCAAACGGTAACTGAAGAGGCACTGCTCTATCGATCCATAATACTGGATCCCCTGAATACTTCTAATAACGGATTGCCCGATGGCGTGAAGCTGCACAACCCTTTCATGCAGGATACGGAGCAAGCTGCTACGCATAAGCTCTTTCTGGTACCACCTGCTGATGACCTGCCTGTGGCAGCGATGCAGGGAGATGTGCCGGTCTGGTTAGCCAATCCGGTTGTTGCACCTGCCACGTTTGATGGCCTTTCATACACCGGCAGCGTGGGCAAAACGGGCAGCTTTTCGTTCCAGGCATCTGCCGCCGGCCGCTACCTGTTGACGATCGATTTGAACCAGAACGGAATTTGGGGAGATGGAACGGATACGTTTCTTTCTGGCGTTGCGCGTGCCGGCGAAAACATTGTGCCATGGAATGGAAATGATGCCAGCGGATTTGCCGTAAATGGGGTAGCTGGTGGTTACCAGGCCCGGGTTGTCGCATTAGCTGGCGAAATTCATTTGCCGGCCCTGGATTTTGAAAACCAGGTCCAGGGCATTGTGCTCGAACGGCAAAATGGAGCAGGTGCGCCGGCTTATACCGTTTACTACAACGATGCTGCGCTTGAAGGCAGGCCAGGTGCGCCCGAACCCGTCAATGGGCTCGGAGGCGCGGACAGCCGGGCAGGTGCCCATCCATTTGCTGAGGCATTTGGAGATGCTGCTGGCGTTGATACCTGGTCGTATGTTGCTTCTTCGCCGGCCTACCTCGATGAGTCGCTATTTCCACTGGTAAACGACTTACGCGTGGCTGTTGAGCTTGATACGCAAGTGCCAGCTGATAACCAGGCTTTTGTACACCTCATCCGCGTTGCAAACGATGGCCCGGATGATGCGCAGGGCATTCGGGTGCGTGTAAATATGCCGGCTACTTTTCAAATCCAGCTTGCTGATGCGCCTGAAGGAAATTTCTCGCCAGGCGAACGCATCTGGTTCATCGACCAGTTGCCCAGTGGTGATGAGGCAGTGCTTACTCTTACCCTTCTGGCACCATCTGGTGGTGCATATACCCTGTTTTCTGAGGTCATTGCTCATGCGGGAGATGACCCGGATTCTACGCCCAACAACTTTGATGAAAGGCTGCCGAATCAGCCGGCAGAAGATGACACGCAGGCAATCACTGTTTACGTGGCTCCGGAGCCATCGCTTGGCCTTGCCCAGCAGGTTTCACTGATCACAGACGATCCCGCCGGCTTTAAAGCTCAGTTTGATGTACTCGTTGAAAATCTCGGCAACACGCCGCTGTCAAGTGTGCAGGTCCTGGAAAATCTCACCGCCCGATTCCAGGGTACAGATTTTCGGGTAGTTGCTGCTGATGCTTCTGCGCCGCTGGTCATCAATCCGAATTACGATGGAGACCTGGATACAAACCTGCTCGAGTCTACGCAGAGCGTGCTCGGTGTTGGTGAGCAAGGGGCTATCACGTATGTCGTGGATGTGACACCATTTGCCAACCTCGGCCCTTATACGGGAAATGCAAACGGTTTTGCGGAAGGGCTGACCGGTGTTGTTGTAGAAGATATTTCTGATGATGGTCTGATAACAGATCTCAACAAAGATGGCCTGGCAGACGGCTCGGAAGAAAACGATCCGTCGGTCATCAATATTGATACGCGCTCGTCCATTGGGCTGGCCATGCAAGTGTCCAATGTTACCGGGACTGCAGCTTCTTTTTCAGCAGACTACACGCTGATGGTTGAAAACCTTGGCAATGTACCGCTGCAACAAGTGCAAATTATAAATGATCTGGGGGGGTTGTTTGGGCCAGGCAATACCTCCATATCCAATTTGAGTGTAGATGGTCCTTTAGCTATCAACGCCACGTTTGATGGGCAGGCTGTAGATGACATGCTGGATGCTGCAGCCAGTAACCTAGGCGTTGGGGAGCGGGCCACACTAAGTTTTTCGTTGGAAGCATCGCCGGCCTTCAGTCTCGGTTTCTTCAACCACGTAGCCCGGGCAACGGCGCAAGGCCCTGACGGGCGCGCCGTTTTTGACCTTTCAGATGATGGCGAAGAGACGGATCCCAATGGAAATGGCCGGGCAAACGATCCGGGTGAAGAGGATGTGACCGTCATCGCTTTTGAGGGTGCGCCATCAATTGGTGTGTCATTGTTTGCTACGCAGGTAACAGGTGATCTTGGCGGGTTTGGTGTCTATTACGATATAGAGGTTCGCAATCTGGGAGATACTGTGCTGAACAGTGTCCAATTACTCGAAGACCTGGGACGTGCATTTGAAGGGACCAATTTCTCTGTGTCGAATCTGACAGCTACCCAGCCGTTGGCCGTCAACCCCGATTTTGATGGCTTAAACGACAAGAATCTACTGGCACGTTTTGGGAATTCACTGGCACCTAATGCATCTGCAAAAATAAGTTTTACCGTAGACGTTGAGCCTGTTTCGTCGTTTGGACCCTATAGCAATTCGGTTATTGCTTATGCGGATACGCCGGCCGGGACAACAACGTCTGATACCTCTGACAATGGCACAACTGTAGATGCTGACAACGATGGCAATGCCAACGAGCCCGGAGAAAACGACCATTCTATAACAGCCTTTGCGCCAACAGGTCACCTGGGTGTGGCGTTGGGTCTGGCCGCAACCACGGGGGATTTAAACACCTTCAGACTTGTGTATACCATGGTTGCTGAGAATCTTGGCGATGTACCGCTTTCAGGTTTGTCGCTGGAGCAGGATTTAGAAGCCGCCCTGGCCGGTACCTCATACCGTGTCGTACGGGTTACACCTGCATCACCTTTCGAAGCCAACCCGCTTTTTGATGGCGGTCAGTATCAGGAATTGCTGGCCCCAACCGGTGCTGAATTGGGCGTTGGGCAGCAAGTGACTGTAGAGGTGGAGCTGGAAGTTATTCCTGTCGATAACTTTGGGCCCTATGCTTTACATAGCATGGGAGCGGCCCGCACACCCTTTGGCACTACGTTGCAAGATGAAAGCACAAGTGGCCTGAATCCGGATCCGAATAACAACGGTGATCCAACAGAAGAAGGAGAGAATGAACCCGGTGTGCTGGTCCTGACTGAGCGTCCGGTTATTGGCGTATCGATGGCTGCATTGCCTGCTGATGGAGACCTGAAAGGCTTTACCAGTCGGTACGTACTCCGGGTGGAGAACCTGGGGGATGTCCCGCTCGAAAATGTAAGCGTGACCACCGATTTGGCCCAAACGTTTGCGGGTACTTCATTTGATGTGCTGAAGCAAAGTGTGCAGGGCCCCCTCGCACTGAATAAGGATTTTGACGGTGTTGAGCATACAGAATTACTGGCTGGTGAAAGCCGGCTAGTGCCAGGGGATACAGCCCGGGTTTTGATTGATTTGGCTGTGTTGCCGGTTGATGCAGTTGGACCTTTTTCTCTGTCTGCTATTGCATCTGCAACGGGCCCAAATGGGTCGGGTACTACAGATATTTCTGCCAACGGATTTGTCGTAGACAGCAATGGAAACGGTGTGCCGAACGAGGCTGATGAAAATGAGCCAACAGTGCTCGATGTTGCGGCAATGCCGGCCATCGGTGTTGCAAAGGTGCTCAACGAACTCGTTGAAGTATCCGATGGATTTGAAGCCTCTTTTTCTGTTACCCTGCAAAATGTAGGCGACGTGCTGTTGCGCAATGTCCAGGTTGCTGATCCTCTTGCAGACGCATTTCCGGCTGCTGACATCGACGTGCAAACCCTAGCTGTTATAGATGGGGATGCCTACGTGCCGGCAGCAAACTACGATGGAGTTTCTCAAGTCAATCTGCTCGAAGATAACCTGCCTGATTTGCCGCCCGGGGAAGATGTCATTCTTAGCTATGTTGTTAAGATTACCCCTGATCCAGCAGCCCAGCAAGGCGGGGAAGATCTGTTTTTGTCGCAGGCTACTGCAACTGCTACCGATCCAGCAGGCAATGTTGTGACTGATCTTTCCAATGCGGGTACAGACCCTGATCCAAACGGAAATGGCAACGCAGGTGATGCGGGAGAAGACGAGCCGACGCAGGTTGATGCTGCGTTTCGCCCTGCGTTGTATGTAAATGCTTTTGTGGAAGATATTGCTGGTGATACGACGCGGTTTGATGCCCTGGTTTCGTTTAAGCTTGAAAACACGGGTGCGGTTAAACTGGATTCGCTTGACTTCTCTTTCAATTTGATGGAGCTGTTTCCCGGCGCAATTGTCACTGTACAGCAGATTTGGACAACCTCCGAGTCAACCCTGCCTGTTAATGCAACCTATGACGGCCTTGGCGATACGCGCGTGCTTGTGCAAAAAGAGGCAACCCTGACTCCGGGGGCTTCTGCGCGTATCAAGGTATTGGTTACGGTGACACCCGGCGCATCGCGTGGGCCCTACAAGAGTGATGTTGAAATTACGGGCCGGACAAAACGCGGCCAGATTGTATACGGGCTTGCCAAGGTACCTCCGCTTCGTATTGCAACAAGCACCGGGGAGGAGGCCGGCCTTGAGTCAAATGGCGACCTTGCATCCTTGGTTTCTCAGCGTAATTACCGGACGCAGCACACCAGTTGGATACAGTCGGTTGCCAAAGCCCAGGCGACAGCGTTGCCGCGGTTGAGCGCATTAGGTGCTGACGCTGTAGAGGGAACAGGTAGTCTGAATGCTCAGGATGTAATTGATCTTGTGCCTACGGAAGGCCCGCGGAATTCTGATGGTGTTGTGACGACGCCAAAAGACCTCTTCGGAATCACGAATGCCACCAGTGTGTTGGCTGTAGACTATATGGATGAAGATGCCCGTTTGGCAGCTTTGTTTGCTACCACGTCGCCTGTCGATGAACTTTATGATCACACAAAGAACATTTGCGATCGCCTGAAAGGCGCTTCGTTAGAGTCCGTTTCTCTGATCTCAATTAAAGGGCATCCGTTTGTGTTGTCTGTGCTCGAACATGACAATGGTGAGGTGGATTACGCCATCAATTTTGTCGGCTACCGTCAGGGGGCCAACTACCTGATCGATAGCCGTTTTGTGCGCGACGCCTACCAGATACAGACAAGTGTGACAGGCGAGATATTGAACTTCCAGGTGTGGTCTTATAATCCGCAATTTACCATTGCACTGGTTGAAGACATTTTAAACAACATGGAAACAGTAGGGAGCATCGGCTTTGTTAGCCGCGAAGATGATATCCCACAAATCCCTGATGTTTTTGTGGAGCGGGGAAGCTACCAGGCCGGCCAACTGGTTTTCCAGCTTCGGAAACCTGCCGGCGTAACCGAATTTATTTTTAAAGGGGAAACGACCAATATTGAGGGGGGAGAAAAGTCTGTATTTGAACGCGTGATCCCTGTAACAGGAAATGCAACAGACGAGGAGCAGGTAGAAGTTGTGTTGCCTTCCGGAGTGCTGTTTGATGCGTTGTTGACGGTGACAAACGATGCCAATACAAACGTAGATCAAATTTACATCGCAGACGGTCCATGGGGTAAAATCGAGGATGCACAGGAGGATACCGATATTGAGGTGTTCGAAATCCTGGAACAGCCGAGTTACAACCCGAGTGATGGCCGGTTTGTAATCGAGCGCGGTGCTGCGGTATCGGGTACCGTGGCTGATAGCCTGGTTGTTTTCCGGCACTTCCGCCCGGGTGGACGCGCTATTGATCTCAGTACGTTCTCGTATGTGAGTTTTACTGCTGCTGGTACGGGTACAGCCCAGCTTCGCCTGGAAGAGGCCAATGCCGCCGGCGATTTCTTTACTAAAGATATCGAACTTGAAGCGTCACCCAAAAATTACACCATCGTGTTTGAAGATTTCTCCAAACGAAACGGCCAGTCTGGTTTTCAGGGGCAGTCCACGTCGGCCATCAGTTTTTCATTCCATACGGAAGGGAGTGAACCGATGCCTGTTACGTTCACTGTGGAGTCGCTTGTGTTTGGGAAAGGGCAACCTACAAATCTGGAAACTGATGGGTTGATTCCAACGGTTTATTCGCTTGATCAGAACTACCCAAATCCGTTTAATCCCTCTACAACAATTTCATTTGGTTTGCCTGAGCCGGCTTCGGTTTCATTACAAGTATTTGATATGCTTGGCCGGCAAGTCCTGACAGCCGTGGAGCAGGACTACAATGCCGGACGCCACAAGGTGGTGCTGGATGCAAGCCGGCTTGCCAGTGGTGCGTACATCTATCGCATGCAGGCAAACAAGGAAGTGTTTACCAAAATCATGCACGTGGTGAAGTAACACGGGGTTAACCTTCGCGTGTAGCCAGGTTGTAGAGTTTTCCTGGCAAGTTGCGACCAAGGTGGGCTGCGACGCTTTGGGTGACCTGGGCAACAGCCGCAGTGTCAATACCCGTGTTGATGCCGAGCGATTCGAGGAGGTAGGCCGTGTCTTCTGTGGCGATGTTGCCGGTGGCACCCGGAATAAAAGGACATCCACCAAGTCCGCCAATCGATGTGTCGAAGTGTGAGACGCCGCATTGCAGCGCTGCTACAACATTGGCTAGCCCAAGGCCGCGCGTGTCATGGAGATGTAAGACGATGGGTATGCCTTCAGCGCAAGCCGCAACGGCTTTGAGGGTTGAGGCCATGAGGGTGGGGTTTGCCATCCCCGTAGAGTCTGCCAGCGACAGCGATTCAATCCCTTGCGAGACAAACTGACGCGTCATATCTAAAATCAACTCGATTGGTGTATCACCCGGTGTAGCGTATCCGAACACGCACTGGAATCCCATCTGTGCCTCCATGCCGGCATCTCTTGCCAGTGCAACCATTTCCAGAGCTTGCTGGATGGCATCTTCGCGCGACATGTTTGCATTGTCGAGGCTATGCTGGTTGTTGGTGGAGATGGATAAGTCCACGTGACGGAGGCCGGTTTTTGCTGCGCGTTCTACGCCTCTGGCGTTGAGCGCCAATCCGGTGAATACGGTTGAGGTGTTGTCGGGTAAATTGGCAACCAGTTCTTCGGCGTCAGCCATTTGTGGGACCCATTTCGGGTGAACAAAAGACGTGACCTGAATGCGCTGTATGCCGGCTGCCACCAGTCCGTGCAAGACCTCCAGTTTCAATGCTGTTGGGATAGGCGTAGACTCAAACTGAAAGCCATCGCGCATGCCCACTTCTGTAATGGTAGCGTGGCTGGGATAACTGCTCGTGTTCATGGGTACCTTGAATAAGAAAGGTGACTGCTGTCAACTTGCAGGCTAATTTGTTTGTTCTGCCTGCCCGTCAGGCTGCCTGCAACTTGCAAGGGGAAATCCGTATGTTATCTCAGGTTGCTACCCCAAAATGCAATAATCTGATGAATAGCCGTCCCATCATGCGTGCGCTTTATTTGATCCTGGGCACGATTTTCTGCTGTACGTTTTTCTTTAGTACGCGTGTTGTTCGTGCGCAGCAGGCAACAACCTCTGATACGCCCTTGAGCAACCGGCTGGTTTCTTACCAGATGGATGTTACGCTGAATCCTGAAGAACGATCGATTGCTGGAACGCAACGCGTCACCTGGCGCAATCCGGATGCCGTACCTGTTGATGAATTGCAGTTTCATCTGTATCTCAATGCGTTTAAAAATGAGCAAAGTACTTTTATGGTGGAGAGTGGTGGCAGCCACCGGGGCTTCACACCAGACGGCGAGAACCCGTGGGGCGGGATCGAAATCAATCAGATGGAAATTGTGCAGCGTGGCCTTACAGACGCGGCAGTACTCGAGGGCAATGCGTCTGTAGATCTTACTTCTGCCATGCGGTTTATCCAGCCCGATGACGACAATGAAGCAGATCAAACTGTCATCTCTGTACCATTGCCGGCGCCCGTAGCACCCGGTGAGACCATCACGCTCGATATTGATTTTACCTCGCAGATGCCGCAAATTTTTGCGCGCACAGGATGGGAGCGTAAAGACAATGATAGCCTGTTTTTTATGGTTGTCCAGTGGTTTCCCAAGCTCGGTGTATACGAAATACCGGGACAGCGCTATGTGCCCGATGACGCATCCCGCGGGAAGTGGAGTACCCACCAATTTCATGCAAACAGTGAGTTCTACGCCGACTTTGGTACCTACGATGTAACCATCACAACGCCGGCAACCTACGAGGTTGGCGCTTCTGGTGTACTTATTGACGAGACCATTGCATCAGGGCAGCGGACTGTAACCTACAAGGCGGAAGATGTCCATGATTTTGCCTGGACAGCCAGCGGTGATTACCTGGTTTTCGAAGATAGCTGGAATCATGTCAGCCTTCGCCTTATGCTGCAGCCCGAACACCGCGGGCAAGTTGAGCGCCATTTCGACGCGGCAAAAATAAGCCTGGAATATTTTGAGAAATGGGTGGGCCCATATCCCTACACCACGCTGACACTGGTGGATGGCATTGGCGGAAGCAACGGTATGGAGTATCCAACGCTCATCACCTGTGGCACTGCCTACCTGTTACCCGAGTGGGTGCGGTTGTTGGAGTTGGTGACGATACATGAGTTTGGACACCAGTACTTCTATGGGATGTTGGCCAGCAATGAGGCTGAAGAAGCCTGGTTGGATGAAGGGCTTAATTCGTACATCGAAATGCGCATCATGGATGAGGTGTATGGCAATGGCGGTGTTATTGACTTTCCCTGGTTAAAGGTTGCAGATCGGGATGTGCAGCGGCTCTCGTACATTGCCAATCGGCCCGAGCGGGGTCCTATCTACAAGCGGTCTTGGGAGTACGAATTCAGAAGTGACTACGGTAAGGCAAGCTATGCGAAGCCGGCCATTGTGATGAAAACGCTCGAGAATTACCTGGGGTGGGATGTGATGGAAGAGGTGATGAAAACCTATTACAATGCGTGGAGATTCCGCCATCCTACTACAGAGGATTTTATTGACGTAGTAGAAAAGGTGTCGGGCCAGTCATTGGACTGGTTCTTTCGCCAGTATGTGTATGGTACTGAAGTGGTGGATTACAAAGTTGCTGATATTACCGTGGTCCCCGACGAAGTAAGCGACACGGTTGTCAACCAGGTACACCTTACGCGAGATGCAGATGGCGTATTCCCGCAGGAGATCGAGGTGGTATTTGATAATGGTGTAGTAGAAACGGTCGAATGGTCTGGTGAGGAGCTCGAAAAGACCATCACGTTTGCGCGGCCGGCGGCAATAGAAGAGGTTCACCTGGATCCTGACAACAAAGTGCTGTTGGATATTAACCAATTGGATAACCGACTCCGGGTTAATCCGGAGTCGAGGTTTGCGCGGCTGCAGACGGCCAATGTAATTGTTTGGCTGCAGCAATTGTTCAATGTAGCGGGCGCCTTGTTTTAGGTCCCGCGAATCATCATGCGTCTTATGGATATTTCAAAGCGCGAACTGTTTACACAAAGTTTGGGGGCCGGTTTTCAACTGCTGCGGGGCCGGCTTGGCCTTGTTGCGCTGCTATACGGATTCGATTTGCTGGTGGCAGTCCTGCTTGGCTTCCCGATTTACAATGCTGTAGTGGAGCACGTAGGGATTACAGGTTTTGGGCCAGACCTTATTCAGCGGTTTGATCTTGTTTTGTGGCGTGAGATCCTCGATGGGCTCACGGAGGCTTTCAAAGTCCTCGGTATTCAGTTGCTCATCGTAATTCCTGTGTACTGGATTTGGAAAACCGCGTCGCGGATGGGAGTCATCTATGCGCTACACCAGGGAGGGATTTGGCCTTTTTGGCGAGGTGTCGGCTATTACACCGGAAAGGGGCTGTTGCTTGGGTTACTGTTCCTTCCCGTGAAGGCCATTGCTGCTGCTGTAGCCGTTATGATTGGACTGGGCATTATCAATGTATGGACAGGAGAAGTTGGGGCTTTTTGGAGCATGGCGGTGATTCTGCCCTTTCTGGTAATTGCAGCACTGGCTACGATAGACCTGTTCCAGCGGTATGCACGGATTGCTGTAGTAGTTCGACATGATACCGTTTGGCGTGCTTTTTCAGCCGGGCTCAGTTGGCCCTTGAAATACGGTGCTGCCAGCTACCTGTACATCGCCTGGTTTATGTTCGTGTTGTTGATTTTTGGGATGACACAAGGGCTGAATGCACTTTTACATGTCGGTGTATCTGCTGTTGTTGTCGCTTTCTTGATTCAGCAGGTAAGCCTCTTTACAAGAGAAGCCGCTACAGTAGGCTGGATTGGTAGTGAGGTGAGCCTTTTTGAACGGACCCATATCCACGAATTGCCGCTGATTGCAGAGGATGAGCAGGTGGGTACATCGTCTGATGCGCATTCCGGTGATGATGCGTTGGGCGGTGTTGCGTTTACGTAAGTTTAGGGCAATAAAAAAGCCGGACATTACGGTGTCCGACTTTAAAAAAATCCCTGGTTGTACCAATCTCTATACAACCAGGAACCTTCTCCTTGGGAGAAAAGGTGTGCAAATCAGGTCAGGCTGAACGCATTACTGATAATAATTCCTGAACTTCATCTTCTTTTGGGATTTTTGTCGATTCAGGACCCAATTCGCGAAAGGCATCTGTAAAAAATAGCGCGAGCGCTTCACGTTCTCCAGCGTTGGCAGCATAGGTGTCAAACACCGACATCATTTGCTCCCACATCGTTTCGGCAATTTTTCCGGTAAGGTACAGAGAAAAGAGTACGCGAAGTGCTGATTTTCTTGGAGACATGTGTAAACCCACGCGTTGCATAATAGACCTCTCTTAATCAATCATATAAATATTATTC
>JBCCIM010000007.1 GCA_039111535.1 Bacteroidota bacterium
ACAAGTACAGAGGACTGGAAAACCTCGAGTTCGCGTTGGACATTTTTATAAACCAACGTTTGTACGCTGCCAACTTTCAGGCATTAAATGACCCGATGGAAGGGCGCTTCATTTATTCGAGAGGATCATTGTCCCAAGATGAACTCAGAATGATCAGGGGCAGCAAATCAGACTACAATATTTTGTCCCTGAGCGAGTCTTGCCAAAACATGCTGATGTGGTCGTACTACGGCGCCGGCCACAAAGGATTTGTTGTAGGGGTTGAGATCGATGATGAATCCACAGAGACCGAGCCGGTAAACTATGTAGAAGACCTTAAACTGAATGAGCGAGACGACGGCGACATCGCCAAGAACATTCTCTCAAAAAAACTCGCCCTCTGGTCGCACGAGCGCGAACAGCGCGTATTCAAACGATATGATCCCTTTGTAGCTGTCAACGTGAAAGAACTGATCTTTGGCATCAACACAGAGCAAAGGCATGTCGATCTTCTCACCCAGATTGCCGAAAAGTTTTGCCCGGGTATTGTAGTTAGAACGATAAATAAGTCCGAACTCGAACTAGGCCGCGTTGACGAGTATGACATTTAAACTGCTCGTATACCTTTCTCAACCACGAATCAAGTTCATGCATAGCGTTGAGAAGTAGCGTGTAAACACACACGTCTTACCGGTCGTGATCCGGTATCCAGTTTCTGTAAAGGACCATTAAACAGCCATCCATCACATGCTATATGTAGTCCTCATCCCTGCCTGGCTGTGGGCCCTCATGCTGCTGGCCGGCTGGACAACACTGGCTTACCGCGCCTACAACCAACTCAATTTTCGCCACCCGCTAATGCTCAGTTTACTGGCCGTGTTAATGTTGCAGGCAATTGTCGCATCAGCCGGCGCTTTTGCGACGAGTCAGTACGCTATCGGTCAGTTTGCCTGCCTGACGGGTATCTTCGGAATGTGGGGTTCGATGGGCTTTACGCTGATTGAAGCAGGTGTACTGGTGTATCTTTCCAGGCATTGGCCGAGAGATGCTGATCGTAAAAGACGACTTCTTCGCTCCTGGACAGCGCTGTGGTTGGTCTTTAAACTGGTTGCGCTCTTAGCGCACATCCGATCAGCAGCGCTTTGTACGGTTTGATCGCTACGCAGATCATTTTCCCAAGTCCGGCTTGACGTGAGATGAGCGTCAAGAAATCAGCTTAGACAATACCTCAGCCACGCATGAACAGGCACAAAAGAGCACACCAGCTCACCACCGAAATTGCAGCCGCATATAGCCGGCTGTCTGCCGTAGAATCCGTTGTGCTCGCCGGCTCACAGACAACCGTCTACGCTGGCCCCACCTCTGATATCGACCTCTACGTCTATCAACGCACATCCATCGCTATTGACGATCGCCGCGCCATCGCTACAGCGTCATCTTCCAAATCTGAAGTCAACAACCAGTTTTGGGAAACGGGCGATGAGTGGATCGACAAAGCCACTGGCATTCATGTTGACGTCATGTTTCGGATGCCGGCGTGGATTGAAGATCAATTAGACCGCGTGCTCGTACGGCACGAAGCATCTCTGGGGTACTCAACCTGTTTCTGGTATAATGTGCTGACCTCACAAATCCTTTTTGACCGTAACGGATGGTTCGACGCGCTGCAGCAAAGGGCCAACCAGCCCTATCCTGACACGCTGCTAAACAGGATCATCGAGAAGAACTACGCAGTCCTCCGCCGTTCGATGTCTGCTTACCACAGCCAGATTGTAAAAGCAGTGAAGCGTAAAGATTGGGTAAGCGTAAACCACCGCGTCTCGGCACTGCTGGCGAGTTACTTTGATATCATCTTTGCCCTTAACCGGTTGCCCCATCCGGGGGAGAAGCGGTTGGTTGAGATTGCAGTAGCGGAATGTACGTTGCTGCCGGCGGATATGTATGAGCAGGTTAACGTAATGCTCGAAGCCGGCGCTGGGCAGGGCGATGTATTACGGGCACTAGATGGATTATTGAATCCATTGGAAGTGTTGCTAAAAACACGAGGTTTATTGTCTGGATGATCATTGCGCAACCACACGCGAGCAAACAGAAACACACGAAGTTGAGATGCAGAATAGAGACTATAACGAAATTAAAGCTGTTTCAACAAGCGTTCTTTTGCATGGTCAACTAGACGAGGCGTGTATCTAAATCTTTACACATTGTAGGGTATTGGCTTGTTAAAATAGACTATTGGGCCTGATTTGATCTCTGGTACTGTCTTTGTCATGCTATTGATGACACACATCAATAGAACCGTCATGAAGACACTACATCGATCCCACTTTGTTGTGCTGACTCGGCTACTCCTCTACGTGCTAGCAGTTGGTTTTATGTCTGGTTGTGGTTTCCAGATAACATTTTACGACTTCAACGGAGATCCTATAGGCAAACCAAAACCACGAACTTCCAGCATTCACTATGACAATCCCACGCAATCGCGCTATTTAGACCTCGAAGCATATGCGCATGAAGAGGTCCAACCATATATTGTGAAGCAAGAGGTGGTGTGTTTAGGGCCTATTATCGTAAAGGTCCTACCTAAACCCAAAAGGCCCAGCCGATGTGGCAATGATGGAAGGTCAAGAAATCCTTGCATAAGATACGAGTATAGGTAATCTATATTTCTTGCTATGCCCACCCTGGCTTATCAAAAGATTGCAGTCAGCATACAAAAAAAGCGCCTGACCACGAGTGATCAGGCGCTTTTGAAATTTCAAGCCAGCAGCCTTAGTTCAGGCGCTGCACGTTCATGGCGCTCAAGCCTTTTGGCGTGCGCTCAATTTCATACTCAACCTCTTCGCCATCTCTCAAACCGTCATCCCAGCCGAGGCCTTCAACGCTGTTGCGGTGAACAAATACGTCTTTGCTACCATCAGAAGGTTCAATGAAGCCGAAGCCTTTTTCAGCATTGAACCATTTTACTTTACCGTGTCCCATTGTATTGTTACGTTTCTACACTGAGCGCAAATCAACCAGGAGGAATCGTGAAGAGCCAACAGGGTGTTAGACGTGAGGTCAGTGATGTGTTTATAAGTATTGAAGAGCCCGGTGTACGTGCTTCTCTGGTAGAGGTTCGGTAAATCCTAAATGTTTATGTGAATAATGCTGCACAAGCCTGTTTCCAGGCGGCAAAGACGTGATTGAAAAAAGGGGTTGCGTAACCTACCTTGTAAATGCTTCTTCCAATCCAGCCCCAATTCATTTATGTCACGGCAAACGCTTAGACTCGTCCCCTGCTTGTTTTTTTGCCTTTCCCTCGTCTTTCCGGCCCTCGCGCAGCAATACCAGACCCCGCCTCCAGCGCTGCAAAAACTGGTCGACACCCCTGCCACACCGACCGTATCGCTCGGCCCTGATAAATCGGTCCTTCTCCTGATGGAGCAGCCCGGTCTGCCGGCCATTGCGGAACTGGCTGAACCCGAGCTCAAACTTGCCGGCCTCCGCCTCAACCCCCGCAACTTTGGCCCGTCCCGCACCCGCTCCTACAACGGCCTCCGGTTTGTATCTATCAAAGACAACGCAGAAACTGCTGTCACCGGCGTTCCGGAAAACGCGCGAATCCGCAACGTCCAGTGGGCGCCCGACGGCAAACATATTGCCTTTACCCTGGACCAGACCAACAGCATCAATTTGTATGTCGCAAACGTAGCGTCAGGCCAGGCCACCCAATTGTCGGACCGCGCTGTACATGATGTTTACTACGGCGCGCCTTTCCAGTGGATGCCGGACAGCAAAAGCCTCGTCATCCGAGCGGTACCCGTGGATTATGGCGCTGCCCCTGCTGCCCCCCTCGCCCCCGCCGGCCCTGTGATCCAGGAAAACCTAGGCGAAAAGGCTGCAGCACGCACCTACCAGGATCTCCTCAAAAATGCGCACGATGAAGCCCTGTTTGCCTACTATCTGACCAACCAACTGGTACACATCGCGCTAAATGGCACCTCGCGAAACCTCGGCAGTCCGCAAATCAACACCATTTTCTCCCCTGCCCCATCGGGTACCTACCTGCTTGCCCAGCACTTGCACAAACCGTTTTCCTACCTCGTGCCGGCAAGCCGATTCCCGCAAAAAACAGAAGTAATGGACCTGGAAGGCAACATTGTAAAAGAAGTGGCCGCGCTTCCGCTGGCAGAAAACATCCCAACTGCCTTTGGCTCCACACGCCAGGGCCCACGCTCGATCAACTGGCGTGCGGATAAGCCGGCCACCCTCTACTGGGTAGAAGCACAAGATGATGGTGACGCGCTCAAGGATGCTGAAATTCGCGACGCCCTCTTTACGCTTGAGGCCCCATTTGAAGCCGCGCCTATACAACTTGCCGCAATGCCACTCCGCTATGCCGGCATCACATGGGGCAGTGACAACCTCGCCATCCTGAACGAATCATGGTGGCTGACGCGGCAAACGCGGATGTACAAAATCAATCCATCATCACCCGGCGAATCGCCAGAGGTGCTTTTTGATCTGTCTACAGAAGACCGCTACAACAATCCTGGCCGGCCGCTTACCCAGACTACCCCGCAAGGTACCCAGGTGTTGATGATGCGTAACCACGGCAACACCCTGCTGATGCGCGGAACCGGAGCCTCGCCGGAAGGCAACCGGCCGTTTGTACGTAGCCTGGATTTGAAAACGAAGAAAACCGAAACGCTCTTTCGGTCTGAAGCGCCGTTTTACGAGTACCCGATTAGCGTGTTAGATAAACAGGGTACCCAATTGCTAACGCGCAGAGAGTCGCCAGACACGCCTCCGAACTATTTTGTGCGCAACCTTAAAAAAGATGACCTTGCAGCTGTCACACACTTCCCACACCCCTACCCGAATCTGGCTGCAGTCAACAAACAGGAACTGACGTACAGCCGCGCAGATGGTGTACAGCTCACCTCTACCCTCTACACGCCCCCGGGCTATGACCCAGAACGCGACGGCCCCCTGCCCACCCTGTTGTGGGCGTATCCGCGAGAATACAAAAGCGCAGCCAATGCCGGCCAGAAATCGGGTTCGCCATACCGGTTTAAATCGATTAGCTACTGGGGTGCCATACCGTACGTGACACAGGGTTACGCGGTAATGGACCAGACGTCGATGCCCGTCATCGGTGAGGGAGATGCAGAACCAAATGATACGTTTGTCCCGCAACTGGTTGCCAATGCAGAAGCCGCCATCTCAGCAGGTGCTGCAACCGGTGCCGTGGATCCTGAACGCGTAGCAATCGGTGGGCACTCGTATGGCGCATTTATGACCGCCAACCTGCTGGCCCATTCCGACCTCTTCCGCGCCGGCATTGCACGCAGCGGTGCTTACAACCGCACCCTTACGCCATTTGGGTTTCAAGCTGAGCAACGAACGTTCTGGGAAGCGCCGGAAATCTACTTCGGCATGTCACCGTTTATGCACGCAGACAAGGTAAACGAGCCCATTCTACTGATTCATGGGGAAGCAGACAACAACTCGGGTACCTTCCCGATCCAGAGTGTGCGGTACTACAATGCGCTTAAAGGCCACGGTAAAGTAGCGCGGCTTGTGATGCTGCCACATGAGAGCCATGGCTACCGCGCCCGCGAGTCGCTGCTGCACATGCTATGGGAAACCAACACCTGGTTGGAAACCCATGTACGCCCGTCTACCCCTGCAAAATCAACGCAGATTAAAGAGCCTGTTGGCCGGTAACCTGGATGCTCGTCCCTTTTCATCATTGTACCTTGTCTCCTTGCCCGGATGCAAAAAAACGCTCCGGGCAAGGGAATAAAGGGCATGCCTGATTTGTCTTATCAGTGTTTTTTTCACTGCCCCATAGCTCCCGTCCAATCATGCGTCTCCTTTGCCTACTTTCTTTGCTGCTTCTTCAGGCTTGTGAAATCTTCGGATCCTCAGATGATCCTGCTGCAAATACACAACAATTTGCCATCGAAACCCAAGAGACAGCATATCAAGCAGTAGCTGCCGAAAATGATGACCGCTTCTTTAGTTTTGAGATAACGGCAACGTTTACCAACCTTACCAACGTACCTACATACTTTGTAGGCTGTCGCCCGCCCCAGCAACCTTTGCTGGACATCAAAGCAGGCAACGAATGGGAGGCCGTTTACCAGCCTATCCAACTGTTATGCCTCAGTGAACCGTTGCGGCTCATGCCCGGTGACACGTTGTCTCTACCTCATGTTTATGGTGCTTGTTATCCCAACAACAACTGCGGACCCACATTCGACGGACCTGTTACGGGCACATACAGGTTGCGGCAATTCGACGTTTACTACGATCCCGAAGGGACCAAACCAGTCGACGTAGAATCGCTCATCTCCAACACCTTTACGCTTACCCTCCCTTAGCACAGTGTTTAAATCGATACCGCAGACATAAAGCCCATAGCCGGGCAGTTAACATGGTCTGGTGTGCTCCAAAGGTCATTAGAATTGCTTAACTTCAACGCATTCATATACCCTGCCACCTTAACCATGACAAAAATGAAAGGACTGCAACGCCTCGCATTGATGCGCAGCGTATTGCCATGCATCGCGTACGTACTAATCGTTGGCTGTACCGAGCCATCATCTCAAGAAGAAGCCGTAGCTGATATATCAAGCGTTGAGACTTCTGTTGTCGACATATCTATCAAGGAGGTAGCTAAACGTCTGGAAAATGTAAAGGTGCTCGATGTGCGTACAGCTGAAGAATTTGCGGCCGGCCACGTTGCCGGCGCCATAAATATCGACGTAAAACGCGACGATTTTCGCGACCTTGTTGACGAACTCGACAGAGACCAAACGTACCTTGTGCATTGCACTGCCAACGTCGAAGCCGGGCGTAGTGACCGTGCGCTAAAAACTATGCAAAATCTTGGCTTCACAAACCTTGAAAACATGGTTGGCGGCTACACTGCATGGGTTAATCAGGGAGGCTCTGTCGTTGTACCTGAAGCAGGAAGCTGATAGCGAGAAGAAGAGTTAGCAGATGCGACGCAAAAAAAAGCTGGCTGATGCCCTGACAACGGAAGACCTCTGGAACTTGATGCGCCGGCGGGTGCCGCCCGTTGTATCAGAGTATTTTCGTGGCGGAGCAGACGCAGAAACATCGCTGCGCGGTAACGTACGTGCTTTCCAACAGTCGGTCACAACAGCATACGGCGCCCTGAGTTTTCCATCGCTTGATCTTAGCACAGATACAGTGGGCCACAATCTGGCCGTACCCTGGTTCATTTGCCCCGTTGGCAGCCTTCGTGCGCTCTACCCTATGGCAGATGCTGTAGCCTCGCGTGTAGCCGGATCGTTCGGCACCGTAATGGCACAGTCCACACTTTCTGGTACCCCGTTGGAGGATGTAGCAGCAGCATCAACAGGCAACTGCTGGTTTCAACTCTACCTCTGTGGCGGTCGGGAAACGGCGTTGCGCGGCATTGAACGGGCTAAAAACGCCGGCTTTTCAGCCCTTATCCTAACCATCGACACCGGCGTTTCCGGTATGCGCGCGATGCATGCCCGTATGAAACCCATGGAAGCTACAGCGCCATTCAAAGGGCGTTCCCTCGGGGGCCGGCTCTCGCTGGCCTGGAAAAAACTCAAACTGACTCCCCAAATGATCACCCGGCTGCCCTGGCTCTTCGATCATTTTCGCGATGGCGGACTGATGCAATTTGTCAACATCATCGATGAAAACGGCAACCCGATGCCGTATGCCGATATCGGAACGCAGCTTGCAGCATCAGCGGTCACCTGGGATGACTTGAAATGGATCAAAGAAGCCTGGGGAGATGACAGGCCACTGATCATCAAAGGCGTCCACTGCGCCTACGATGCGCGCAGGGCAGAAGAAATGGGCGCTACGGGTGTCATCTGGTCGAATCACGGCGGCCGGCAACAAGACCGTGTCCCCCCCACCTTGCACATCGTCGCACAGGAGATGCCGCTGGTTGGCGAAACGCAACTCGACTTTATGATGGACGGCGGCATCCGCAACGGCACCGACATCTTGATTGCACTCACGTATGGCTTAAAGGCCGTCGGTATTGGTCGCGTAACGGCAGCCGGCATCGGCGCTGGTGGCGAAGCCGGCCTTACCCGCGCATTCGAAATACTTAAATCCGATCTCGACCGAGCCATGCGGTTGGTTGGCGTCCAAAGCATCGCCGAAATTCACGAACGCGGCGCCTCGCTACGCCGAGATAATCGGCTTTGGGGCGACGGGCATCTGCCAGCGTTTGTTTTTTAGTGTCGATTTTCGATTGCCGAATGTCGATTGATTGAGGCATAGTGCCATCCGGACAGAAATCCTTCCAGTGCCTCAGAAAAATATGGATGAGACAGATCAGCAATCCCGTACTCAGCAATCAGCCAACCAAACAGCCTTTACATGACTCAAGATGCCGTTTATGAAGGATGCTGCAAATCCTGCCTCCATTCGGCAATCGACATCCGAAATCTCTTTTGTGGATTAAAAGACTCAGGTTGCATATTTTGCTGTACTATTCCTCTAACCAACATACAGCATTATGAAGTCCCTTTACCTGCCCTTATTCCTTGTATTCACCCTTGCTGCCTGTACCGCTGAGACGGAATCCACAAATGCGGAAGCTGAGGCCGAAGTGGTACAAGGGGACTTCACGGTCCCGATGGGCGTCCAGTTGTGGAGCTTCCGCAAAATGGCTGAAGAAGAAGGCGCCGTTGCTATGCTCGACATGGTCAAAAACGTAGGGTTTACGCACGTTGAAACCGCCGGGCTTTATGGTATGACGGCTGCTGAACTCTCCACCACCCTCGACGCCGCCGGCCTCGAAGCTACCTCTATGCATGCGAACTACGACGCATTCAAAAATAACATCGACCAGGTTATTGCCGACGCCAAAGCCGTTGGCGCTGAATACGCAGGTATCGCCTGGTACCCACACGAAGAAGGCAACTTCGACGAAGCCACGGCACGGCAAGCGATCGCCGACTTCAACGAATTTGGACAGGCCATGAAAGATGCCGGCCTCAAATTCTTCTACCACAACCACGGGTATGAACCCTCCCCTTATGGCGACGGCACACTGCTCGACCTCATCATCGACGAAACCGATCCTGAGCTCGTTTACTTCGAAATGGACGTACTCTGGACCTGGTTGCCCAACGTTGATCCTGTTGCACTCATTGATCGCCACCCCGGGCGCTTCAAGCTCATGCACATCAAGGATATGAAGCCTGGTATCGAGCGCGGAACCCTTGCAGGTCGCATTCCTGATGAAGACAAAGCCGTAATTGGCGAGGGACAAATAGACTGGCCGGCTGTCTTGAAAACTGCCACTGAAGACGGGTTTGAGCACTTCTACTTAGAAGACGAAACCACCGAACCGGTTGACAACGCCCCAGTCAGCTATGCCTACTTAAAAGCGCTGAAGTACGAGTGATTTTGCGTGCCGAGTATCGATTGCCGAGTAAATGGCACCCTGTACCCCAATCGTCATCCTGAGCCCTGCAAAGGATCTTGGAATGGCTAACGATTGAGGCGAATGCAAGGAACACCCTGCTTCATAACCGCCATCTTGGCCCTTGCGAAGGATTTCTAAAGAACCGGCACCATAATATCCTAACAAGCCGCTGCATCACATCCGATGCAGCGGCTTGTTTGTTTTCACCCCTGTCGCCGTAGCTTTGAATTGATGCTACGACCAATATCAGAACGCAACGTCTATTAGCCCTATCTCCCCCCATTACTTGCTTCAGAATCCAGTACAACATTTCCAGTTCGCAAAACACATTTGGTCGTGCAAAAGAGAAAAAAACATAGTTGGTTGGGCTGGATTTATCTGTGCTTTGTAGTTTTTTGCTGTACAATTGCACTGCTTGAGCGGGTTTATCTACAAACACTAGACCTTGCGCCCAAGGTTGCATTGCCTTTGCAACTCATATTCGGTTTTAATGCCATATCGTATGTTTTCCTCATTTTCATAGGGGCACTCTGGTTTAACGATTCACTCCAGCGTTTAGGCATTTCGTACAATCAGATGGTTTCCTCACTCGTAATTGGTACCGTGACGTTCCTACTGGTACAACTGCATATACCAGAGCGACTGATGTTACTACCCTCCAAGAGTAATTTTTACAGCGTACTGAATCTACTGCCGGCATCACATGAATATCCGACAACATTAAATCGGCGTATTGGTTGGTTCAAAGTTGAAAGTTATGCCACAGACCCACGGGGCAGCACTTACTTTATGATCTACCAAACAAACGATTTTATAGACACTATCTCGCACGGACTGTGCTATGATCCGACTGGCGACTGCGCTTTTCCAAGTGACTTTATTGAATATGGCATTGCCCACTACAAGGCAATGAGCCTAGGCGATGGGTGGTACTGGTTTAGCACATCAAATGACTGGTAAAACATGCATCTTATCCCAAATGAGAACCCGACAATAGCTCATTCTGTATTGCAGAGGGCAACTCATTTCCAAAGCCACCTGTCTAATATGCCGATCTTATCGTCCAGGCACTTTTGGAAAGCCATACTTACGATCCTTTTATGCTGGTGCCTCATGCCCTCAGTACAAACCCGTGCCCAGCAGCGAACCCATGCGGTTTCTTCCTATACGATTGCGCCATTGTCGTCCTTAAAGCCTAACCCACGTAATCCCAAACTCGCGCTTGGCATTTCCCTCTTCAACTCAGTGACGCCATTCCTGGTGAACAACCTTATATTGCGCGACCGCCGAAAACACGAGTCGACGCGCTTACTACTTTCCGCTTATGGCTTATTGCTGGGGCCGAGTACGGGATACATATACGGCCGGCACTATGGGCGCGCCGTTGGCGGATTTATGGTCCGCACCCTGGGCATAGGCGTCTCGTTTCTTGCCATCGGGATTGTCGTCAATGACACATTTTTCAGGGGCGGTGAGGGCAACAACGTGCTCCCCGCAATCCTGTTTTATGGCGGCCTGGGCTTTTCGGTTTACAGCGGGATTTCAGATTTTTTCAGGATCCAGCGTGTCATCGCTGCGAGAAACGAACTATTGGCAAGCAAACATCGGGTTAGCATGGCACCCGTCTACGCCGGCAAACAGTACGGCTATGGGTTTGCATTGCGGGTTCAGTATTAACCATTTAGCAACTCTCTCGGCTATCTCTTCTTCGATCTGTTGCGGAATGCAAGGGATCTCTACGCGCCCTCGATGTCATATTTTGGGTCACCCTTTCACCAAAACAGGACCATAACACAGAACTGCACGTAAATTTTATAACGCATCCCCATGAACCACAACGGTTTTGGCTATGAAATCGCGTATTTCGGATCACTTCTGCGCTGCATCTATCTATTTCGTTTTGTTTTCCACCTTGCTGCTACCTACAGCGCAGGTAAGTGCCCAATCAACGGATGCCCCAGCTTCACCTGTCCAGCTTGATATCGACAATCCTCGCAGTCCGGATTGGGCAGTTTTTCATTCTGCTACGCATACCCTTCTGCCACTTGTTATCGGTTATACGGCTTTCAGCGAAAACAGCCAGGAGAACACCCGACTGGCAATTTATGCGTATAGCCTGATTATTGGCCCAAGTACGGGTTATTTCTATGGCCGGGACACGGGGCGTGCATTTGCCGGCATCATGGCGCGCACAATTGGTTTTGGGACGATTGCTGTCGGAAGCGCCGTGTTTATTGACAATTTATACGAAGGAAATAGAGCAAAAGGACTCCTAGCAATCGGCTTATGGCTGGGCGGCGGCGGTCTGGCACTCTATAGTATCATTTCTGATATGAACGGACTCAAACGTGTTGTCCGTGAGCGCAACGCATTCTACGCCAACCGCGGCAACCTTAGTATGACACCGATATACGCCGGCAAAAAAGGCGGATACGGCGTGGCTTTGCGGCTCACCCTTTAGCGGCATACATGCTTCACGTACTCGTTCGACTGACAGTTAAAGACTTCGCCGCCCTTGCACAATTTGAGCAACGGGCCGCGCAGCTTATGACCAACTACGGTGGACAAATCGTTGCCGCATTTGAAACGGCCCATAATGATGATGGCACGGGTGAGGAAGTACACCTCCTTACCTTTCCCGATGAAGCTGCATTTAATGCTTATCGGCAGGAGCCGGCGCTTGGTACGCTTGCTGCCTTGCGTGAGCAGGCCATCGCGCATACTGAGGTTAGCGTGTCGGTTGGTGTGAAACAGTATGGGTAGCGGGTGTGCTGGCCGTCAGGGAGATAGGGGTTGAGCAGTGCGTTCCTGGTGCTTGCCTTGCTGTAGTGTCATACACAGATCCTTCGGGATCAGGATGACAAACGTGAAGCAGCGCGCCATTCCCCAATCAACATCCCCCAATCAGCGATCTCCCGCCTTATCCTGCGAACGCTGGCCGCGATACTTGCTGTAAAAAGACAAGTCTCCTATGAAGCGTATTTCCTCTTGTACACTCCTGCTCATTGTCCTGCTAACTGTGGGATGTGCGGCGACCTTTGTGCCGCGCAGCTACGACGTACCCGAACAGCACCAATTACCGGCTTTTGCGTTCACCCGGCTCACACAGGCACACGCTGCCATGGACTATGAGGCTGTTATGGAGAGCCGGCACGAATTACGTTTGCTCTTTGGCGGGGACTGGCCAGCGGATTCGTTTTCGTTGGAAGAGAATATGGCTGATCTTGCACTACACGAATCGCTCTTCAGCGAACGGACGTCATTCACCTACACCATTGTCAACAGCAACGGCAGCCGGGTACTCGGCTGCATGTACATCAACCCTACTGATAGCGCTGGGTATGAAGCGCAGGTTCATCTTTGGGTGCGTACAAGCGAAGCACATCAGGCTGCAGCGATTCGAAACAGCGCGGTAGCCTGGCTGGATGACAATTGGCCTTTTGACCGCGTTTTGTACCATTGGTAATCCGATCACTTCGTAGTATGTTTACTCCCGAGCAACGCAAAACGGACCATTGAGCCTGCCGGCATGCCAGACTTCTACTGCGACCAGGTACTTAGCGGCAAATTACAGGTGGACGTAATTTTTGAGTCAGACCTCGTGCTGGCTTTCCACCACACCCGGCCCTTCTTCGAGCACCATGTCGTAATCATCCCCAAGGCACACATTAATTCACTAAGCGAGCCAGATGCTGTCGATGCAACGCTGGCGTATGCCTTTCTATCTGCCATACAACACGTAACAGCACAGCTTGAAGCAACAACTGGGGGCTGCCGGGTCAGCAGCAATGTGGGCGATTATCAATCCACAAAACACCTGCACTGGTACGTCCACGCCGGCAAACGCTTGCGGCACGAAGATGGTACAGTCATCGACCACTAAACGGCAACCCCATGCAAGCCTACTACGAGAAACGGCAACCTGAATACGAAGCCATCTACCAAAAACCTGAGCGGCAGGAGGATTTGTTGTGGCTCTGCGATGCGCTTTCCCCCCACGTCAGAAGGCGGCGCGTTCTTGAACTCGCCTGTGGAACGGGCTATTGGACCCGGCGGATGAAGCATGACGCCACCAGCATTCACGCGACGGATATTTCAGCCCAACTCGCTGAAGCCGCTGTGATGAGTTGCGACCATGCAAGCGTTACCGGCGACACACTCGATGCGTTTAATCTACCCGACAACCTTGATTTTGATTGTGTTGTAGCCGGCTTTCTGTATTCACATATCCTCATTGAGCAACGTGCTTCTTTTCTTAAAGGGCTAACCGCCTCTCTACCCATCGATACAACCCTGCTTCTGTACGACAACAAGTACGTGCCGGGCAGCAGTACACCGATTTCCCGAACAACGCCAACCGGCGATACCTATCAGCGCCGCAAGTTGAAAGATGGCAGCCAGCATGAAGTCCTCAAAAACTTCCCAACAAAAAAAGAGCTGCAGACAACGCTGCAGCCCTTTTGTAATGATGTTGTTGTGCTGGAAAGCACGTATTTCTGGTTTGCAACCGGCAAGCTACGCGGCTAACCCACCACCTCTGCCCCAGAGAACTCATGGACGGCATCGATAAACGCGCCGGCGTGTTCTGGATCGTGGCTCGGCAACATGCCATGGCCAAGGTTAGCAATGTGCGGACCGTCTCCAAACGCTTCGATCATTTTCCTGACCTCATCCCGAATACGGTCTTTCGGCGCAAACAGCAGGCAAGGATCCAGATTACCCTGCAGCGTTTTGTTGCCTACGCGACGGCGTGCTTCGCGCGGATCCATGGTCCAGTCCAGCCCGATTACATCGTAAGATGTAGCGGCGAGGTCTTCCAGCGCATAGTAAGCGCCTTTAGCAAACACCGTTTTGGGTACGTCAGGACGCGCAGCCTGCAAGCCGTCTGCTATTTGCTTCAAATATGGCAACGCAAATTCGTCAAAGTCTTCTGGTGAAAGCAGGCCGGCCCAAGAGTCGAATACCTGGATCAACTGGGCGCCGGCATCCACCTGTGCAATCACATACTCAATCAGCAAATCGGTAATAGACTGCAGCAGCTTGTGGCTCGCTTCGGGATAGCGGAATAGCCACGTTTTAGACTCTGCAAACGACTTGCTTCCGCCTCCTTCAATCATGTACGCCATCAGGGTCCATGGTGCACCACAGAATCCGATGAGCGGAACGCGGCCGTTGAGGGTTTTACGTGTCAGCGTGAGTGCATCAAACACATAACCCAGCGCTTCCTGCACGTCTGGCGTCTCAAGACGCTCGAGGTCGTCCGGTGTACGCAGCGGTGCAGGGAAAACAGGGCCACGGCCCTTGATCATCAGGCATTCCATCCCCATTGCCTGGGGAATAACCAGGATGTCGGAAAAGATAATTGCTGCATCAAGCGGAAAACGCTCGATGGGCTGGAGGGTGATTTCGGTAGCCAGTTCAGGCGTACGAACGACAGTAAAGAATTCTTCCATGGCGCGTTTTGCGCGGTATTCAGGCAAGTACCGGCCGGCCTGCCGCATAATCCATACGGGCGTATAGTCGGTAGCCTGTCCGCGTGCTGCGCGCAACAGGGTGTCATTCTGAAGTTCGGGGAAATTATGAGGCATCGTTACGTTACTTATTACTAATGCGTTAAGCATGTTTATAGAAAGAAGGGATCAACTTGTTTTACCTTGAGCGGTATAACAGCGCTGATTTACCAGTCCATCACACACATTTTAAACCCTGCATTTTGCAAGAGACTACTGAAACGTCTTCCGAGATCCCGTACCGTGCAGAACTCCTTCGAAAATCATTACACCTGCTTGCACTGGTGATTCCAGCGAGCATGTTGTATCTGGGTAAAACAACGTCTTTACTTATACTCGTTCCGTTTTGCGGACTGGCGATTTTCACAGAAGCTGCACGCGTCAGATTTCAGACTGTGGCAGACATAGTAGAGATGATTTTCGGGCGCATGATGCGTAATCATGAGCGGCCTAAAATTGGAGATGCAGTTGTAATCAATGGCGCCACCTGGGTTTTGTTGACTGCAACACTCCTTGTAGTCATCTTTCCTGTAGATGTTGCGGCCATCTCAATGATTATGTTTATGATAGGCGATGCAGCGGCAGCGCTTGTCGGCCGGCGCTTTGGTAAAATCCGCTGGCTCAACAGCACAAAAACGGTTGAGGGATCCCTCAGTTTTTTTATTGTTGCCGCTGGTATTTTGATGCTGTTCGACTTGCTTCCGCTCCCCTACAGCATGGGTATTGCAGCCTTTGCAACCCTGCTCGAATTGCTCCCGCTGCGCCTCAATGACAACCTTTATGTCCCGCTCCTCACCGCCGGCATGATGTATTGCCTGATGCGCTTCTTGTTGCTACAGGATGTCACACTATTTTTCTAACTATCAATTTGTGCCAATTCAGGTGCAACCCTTGTACGGCAAACAAATACAAGTACCCTGTCAAGCTTGCAGGAGCAAAGCAGATCCACCGCTACCGCAAAAGGAAGTACACCATTAAAGGGAAATTAGCAGTTACGTGACATGGGAGAAGGTGCAATTACCAAATTTATGAGCCTGGATGCTTTTCCTCAGCCGGAAATCATCCAGTTACAGTATCCTGTTGTATTGATGCACGGGTTTGGCATGGCCGGCTCATTCAGGCGCAGTGGTCACATGCACGACCTTGCCATGCACCTGCGTGCCCGTGGGGTACTCGCATACGCGCCCAACGTACCGCCTTACAATCCCGTCCCTGTGCGCGCCTCAATATGGCAGGAACGCCTCGCTTATGCGTTGCATGAAACCGGCGCTGAAAAGGTTAACCTTATCGCCCATTCTATGGGTGGGCTCGATGCGCGCTACATGATTTCTGTCAATGGTTGGCACGACCGGGTGGCCTCACTCACCACCATTGCGGCACCCCACCATGGCTCTTCCATCGCTGCGTTCCTGCTTGAGCAGCCGGAAAAATTCCGTGAATGGCTTAGCGAGTTTGCCAACTGGATGGGCACCAAAGTGATGCAAGACGTGGAATCAGACTTCCTCAACACCGTTACCGAACTTACCCCAGACCACCTCTGCAACACATTTAATCCCAACGTACAGGATCACCCAGACGTGCACTATTGGTCGTATGCCGCGCAAGCCGGCAAAGAAACACCGGTAGGAATCACACCTTTCTTGCGCCCGCTCAACTATATCCTGTACGGCAGAGAAGGCCAAAACGATGGCTTTGTTTCTGTTGAAAGCGCCAAATGGGGGATCTTTTGCGGCGTTATTGAAGCGGACCATGCGCAACAGATTGGCCTCAACTTTCCAGCACTGCGAAGCACCTTTGACGCATCCGAATTCTTCTGCAAGTTAACAAACAACCTCGCTGCAGCTGGCTGCTAATCCTGCAATACAACAAAAGGCCCGACAAAACTGCCAGGCCCTTTGGTATCCAATTTAAATCATGCTGTAAGCAGCAGATTACATGCTCGGTTTGATTTCAAGGAGCCATGCATCACTTGGGAAGTCGCTGCCATAACGAGACTTGTCAGCCTGCGCCAGCGAACGGCTGCTGTACTGCCCAATCGCAATACGGTAGCGAACAACACCACCTGATTCACCTGAGAGTACATCCACGCTGATTCCCTGCCGATAGAGGGCCATATACGTATTAGCCAGCTCCTCAGCTTCCTCCATGGAGGTCCGAGACGCGACAATCCACGTCCACCCGCCGAGACTGCGTTTGATGGAGCCAAGCCATTCTGGCAAGACGTTAGGTTCTGTAAACGTTTCAACAACTTGCGCAATCGGTGGCTCTTCGACAGGCGCCGGCGTCAGATCAGGTACCGGTACGGAGACGTTGACGCCTCCATTGGGCGAACCGACAACGGTATTTGTTGGCGCTGTATTCACCGGCATTTCGCCCTCGGATGCGGCTGTTACTTCTTCAGCTGGCAACGAGGTTGGCGGTGGGGTAATCACTTGCTGCTCTGTATTAGGCAGTGTCACCTCTTCTACCGGTGGGACAGGCACTTCAGCAACGCCGCCTCCCCGGTTAATGTCAACCTGTGTCGGTACGGCTGCAAATTGTGCACTCAGTACTTCAGTAAAGCCACCAAAGCCATCATCGGTCACAACCATCGCTGTTTGTCCCCCATAGTGGTTCGGTACAGGATCGTTCACAGAACGCTGCCGGCCCGGGAAAACGTAGTATTGCTCGCCATCTGCAAACACGCCTAGCGCAGGCTCTTTCAGTTGGCTTTCAGAGTAAAACTCAGGGTCAAAATAGCCCTCATAAGCCGGGTGAATCAGCAGGTATTCCGAATCCACACCATACGACTGCAACATGGCCTGCATCAGGCTTGTGATCTGGTATGCATTCCCTTCGCGTTTAGACAACAACACATCGAGACTGCGGTGCTGGCTTCCTTCGACAAGTTGGATATTGTCTTGTACAAACCCGAGAGCACGTTCAACGCGATCAAGTTCACTGGATGCGCCACCAAGCATTTGATCTGCCGCCTTTTTGACAGCGCGAGAAGGCTTGTCGTTTGGTGCAATTGCAAATTTGCTGTAATCGTCGGCAAAGTCGGTCCAATCTTCAGGCGCGCGGTACTTCACAGCACTACCCATCGACATGTTGCTCACCTGCAACTGGAAATAGGGTGCAACCTGCTTGAAGTAAGGCGACGTATTGGTCTGCTGAAACGCCGGCACATTCTGGTCAGCGTATTGCAGAATGATCTTGCGACGATCCTGGTCTTCAATCCGATCATACCTGAGCGGCTGATTCAAGCTCAGGTTCTTTACCTGCACCTGCCACCAGATGGGATAGATATACTGAAAGTCGAGGTTCTGGACAGGAATATCATACTGGAGCCGAACATCGTGGCTGACAGGCGGATTGCGTTCCAGATCACCGCGTGTAAGTTCATACTTTTCTGTGATGACCGTACCGGCAGCTACATTGGCATAGTCTAGCGTATACACCATTTCGCCTTCCGCACCTGTCTGGGCAACGAGGTCGTCTTTTGTGAAGGTCCGACTGGAAGCACCTGGTGCATTAAGTGTAATGGCAGCCTGCTGCAATTTGCTGTTCGAGGATACATCGAGGCGAAACTCGCGCACGGCCGGCCCACCTGGGTTGAAGACCACAAAGCTGCGGTCAACGATCTCATAAAATTTCCAATGTGGAATGGTACTCGTAAAAGCAATGCTCACATTGTGTTCGAGGGCCTGATTGTAGTTCAGATAGACACCATCAACATTGCCATATTGGGACTGGAGCGTTGCAAGGTTATTGCTGGGTAACTGCACACCTCCTATAGAATCAGAGGGGAAATGTACCACGCGTTCGGTTGTGTTACACGAAGTCAACACGAACACAAAAAGGAGTAGAAAGAGAGGTGATCTCATGGGAGTATTTAACAAAATTGGCTCAATAATAATGCTTTTTGAGAAAAGCCTGTTTGTTTGATTAATGCCCTGTTGTTTCGATGCTGGATCAATTGTACATGGAATTCGCAAGGCAAGCATGTCAATCCTTCAACTAGCATTCGTTACAGTCTGTCAACAAAGCTAAATGGTTAACAGGCTGCCCTTGTTTTTTATTGATTGGGAGTATGATACGTGCCAGCGTAGAATTTGATCGTGGCGGGCAGCAGCACAGTATCAGCAATCAACCGTATAAAAAAATACAGCCAACTTCATGCCAAGCCGGCTCATCTCAGGCAAGTGGCAGCGTTACCAATCAACACATTAGGCCACCAATAAAAACCCTGTAAAAAAGAAAGGATGTGCATAGATCAGATTACAAACGGTCTTAAATCTTGTTTTTGGAGAAGAATCGCTGTTATTTATGAGCACTTGCCCTCCCCTTGGCATTCTTATAGGTTATGTAGCCATGGCCCGTTTCCTCCTGTTTGCACTCCTTTTGCTCTTTACCGGCTGCAGGTCGGACCTGCCGCGTGATGTCGCCCGCGCCTACCGGGACCTACCGGACCAGGTTGATTTCAACTTTGACGTACAACCGATCCTTTCAGACCGTTGTTATGCCTGCCACGGCCCGGATGAGAATGCGCGAGAAGCCGACTTGCGGCTTGATATTGAATCAGCAGCAATGGCGGAGCTCCCGGAGACAGGTAACCGTGCTATTGTGCCGACGTCTTCAGGCGAAAGTGCGCTGATAAAACGCATCCTGCACGATGACCCGGAGGAGTTGATGCCACCGCCAGCGTCGAAAATGGCACTCTCAAGCAGGGAGCAAGCTATCCTGGTTAAATGGATCGAACAGGGGGCCGCATACAAAACGCATTGGGCTTTTGAGGCACCTGCTTACCCGCCCATCCCGGACAACAATACAACCTGGGGCAATAACGAAATTGATGCATTTATCCTCAAACGGCTCCAGGCAAGCAATCTCAAGCCGGCGCAAGCTGCAGACCAGGCAACGCTGCTGCGCAGGGTCTCGCTAGACCTCACCGGCCTCCCCCCCACCATTGAGGCGCTGGATCAATTTCTGGCTGATGAGACCCCAGGCGCCTACGAGCAAGCGGTAGACGCACTCATTGCATCTCCGGCGTACGGACAGCGCTGGGCATGGGACTGGCTGGATGTTGCCAGATACGCGGATACAAACGGATTTCAAGGCGATCCGACGCGCTCCATGTGGCCCTGGCGAGACTGGGTTGTTGAGGCAATCAACGACAACATGCCTTTCGACCAGTTTACAAAAGAGCAATTGGCAGGCGACCTGCTCCCCGAAGCTTCCTCACAACAGATTCTTGCCACCGCCTTCAACCGAAACCACATGTACAATGGAGAAGGCGGTCGTATCCCCGAGGAAACCCGCGTAGAGAACGTCTTTGACCGCGTGGAAACCCTGGGTACGACGTGGCTCGGGCTAACGGTCAATTGTAGCAGATGCCACGATCACAAATATGACCCGCTCACGCAGCAGGAATACTACCAACTGTTTGACTATTTCAATCAGACTTCTGAAGAAGGCGGTATTTCCAGTGGCAGGGTCCCGCCTTACCTCGATATGAGCGATGCTGCAAATAAGAAAGTCACTGCCGGCTTGAAGGCAACGCTTGACAAAGCTGCAGATCGGGTGTTCGAGGCGGAGCTGGTAATTTTTCCACGGCCGGCAGGAGAGAGCGCAGCAACCTCTCCAAACGCACGCGGCTTAATTGGAGAGAATGTTGATGCCTTGCGTATACATCCAGGCAAACGCAGCGGATATTACAACGGCTTGCTTATCAAAGCATTTGAAGAAAGCCGACCAGCATACACGCAACTCCTCAGCACCCTGCAAGAGGCAGCATCGGCACATGCCAGGCAACTCAATACCAGCCTGCTTGTCATGGTGATGGACGAAATAGAAGAGCCAAGGGAAACGTTTGTCCTGACCAGGGGCGGGTACGATAAACCTGCTGAATTGAAAGCTGAGATGAATGTGCCGGCATTCCTGCCTCCGTTGCCCAACACAGCACCAACAAACCGACTTGGGCTGGCAGAATGGGTTGTTTCAGATGAAAATCCATTAACGGCCCGCGTTACGGTAAACCGAATCTGGCAATCGTTTTTTGGTACCGGGCTTGTAAAAACAACTGAAGACTTTGGCATCCAGGGTGAAAAACCTTCGCACCCTGAATTGCTGGATTGGCTTGCGCTAGACTTTAGAGATAGCGGGTGGGACGTTAAAGCGCTGCACAAAAAAATTGTAATGAGCGCCACCTATCAACAGGCGTCTCATGTAGCCCCCTCCCTGCTTGAAGCAGACCCTGAGAACAGACTCCTTGCGCGAGGCCCCCGCTATCGCTTGCCTTCCTGGATGATTCGTGATGTTGCACTGGCTGCAAGCGGACTGTTAACCGAAAAAGCCGGCGGACCTTCCGTGAAACCCTACCAGCCCGCGGGGATTTGGCAGGAAGCCACCTTTGGGCAAATCAAATATGAACAAGATTCAGGGCAAGACCTTTACCGGCGTACGCTCTACACGTTTTGGCGCCGCATCGTTGGCCCCACCATGTTGTTCGACACAGCCAGCCGGCAGACGTGCTCTGTAAAGTCTCCTCTGACCAACACGCCGCTTCACGCCTTAACAACCCTGAACGACATAACCTATGTAGAAGCTGCCCGCGTAATGGCCGCCAGGGTGATGGCACAGGCAGAGACAGATGAGGCAAGAATTGAACGTGCCTACCGGCTTGCAACAGCCAGATTGCCCCGTGCTGCTGAAAAAGATATTCTGCTAGGTAGGCTGCACGCATTGCGTGCGCAATACAAAGCAGCACCTGAAGCAGCAGCAAAAATCATTGCAGCCGGCGAAGCACCCGTCAATGAAACGTTCGACCCTGTTGAACAGGCCGCATTTGCCGGACTTTGCTCGCTTATTCTCAACCTTGATGAAACACTTACTAAACACTGAGGAGTGAGCAGGAGACGCGTAAATGAAAAAATGCGACTATCTGGAATCACAGAACGGTGTGTGGTGCACGTACCCAACGCTTAACTTGCAAAATTGAACAATGAATCCATTAGAAGAACGCTCTGCGCATCTTTCTCGGCGGCAATTTTTTGGGCGCGCCGCAACGGGTATTGGAGGTGCTGCACTCGCCAGCTTGTTGTATAAAACCGGGTTTGCCTCCCCCCTGGATGCCCCAGCTACTGATGCGATCCAGAGCACCCTCAGTGCAGAATTGCGACATTTTGCGCCAAAAGCAAAACGGGTAATTTACCTCTTCCAAAACGGTGCGCCCAGCCATGTCGATCTGTTCGATCACAAACCCGAGTTGCGCAAGTGGGTTGGTACCCAGATACCCGATGAAGTGGTCGGCAATGCCCGCTTTAGCACCATGACGAGTGGGCAATCAGACCGTCCCGTTCTACCTGAAATCACCAATTTTGCGCAGCATGGCGACTCGGGCGCCTGGATATCCGACTTCTTGCCTTATACAGCAGAAATTGCTGATGAACTCTGTTTCATCAAATCGATGCACACCGAAGCAGTGAACCATGCCCCTGCCATCACGTTTTTTCTGACGGGGTCTGAAATGGCTGGCCGACCCAGCATGGGTGCGTGGTTGTCTTACGGCCTCGGCAGCATGAACGAAGACTTGCCGGCCTTTGTTGTGATGACCTCAGTAGACAAAGAAGCCAGTTGCGGGCAGATTTTCTACGACTATTATTGGGGCAGTGGATTCCTGCCCTCCAAACTCCAGGGCGTAAAATTTCGCGGCTCGGGCGATCCTGTGCTCTACCTCTCCAATCCCGAAGGCATGAGCAGCGAAATCAGACGAGGTATTCTCGATGACATCGCGCAGCTAAACGAACTCAGCTTACAGGACTATGGAGACCCTGAAATTGCCACCCGTATTGCGCAATACGAAATGGCGTACCGCATGCAAACCAGCGTCCCGGAGCTAACCGATTTTTCGGATGAACCCCAGCATATCCTCGATATGTACGGTCCGGATGTACACCGGCAGGGCAGCTATGCCTACAACTGCCTGATGGCCCGTCGACTGGCTGAGCGAGGTACGCGGTTTATTCAACTCATGCACGCCGGCTGGGACCAGCATCGCAACCTCAACCACCAGCTCAAAATCCAATGCACAGACACCGATGCCCCAAGCGCCGCGCTGGTCAAAGACCTCAAACAACGAGGCATGCTTGAGGACACGCTTGTCATCTGGGGTGGCGAGTTTGGCCGCACCCCTTTCCTGCAGGGAAAAATAGAAAACAAAAAGAATTGGGGCCGCGATCATCATCCGTATGCATTTACCATCTGGATGGCCGGTGGCGGCGTAAAACCCGGGATTTCTTATGGCGCTTCAGATGCGTTTGGTTTTAACGCTGTGGAAAACAAGGTGCATGTACACGACTTCCAGGCTACGATTTTACATTTACTCGGCATAGATCACGAGCGGCTGACGTTCAAACACCAGGGCCGGCACTACCGATTGACAGATGTGCACGGAGAGGTGGTAAGGGCCGTGATTGCCTAGCTGCAGAAGGCGGGATTGCACCCTGGTTCAGGCGCTTTCCAAAAGCAACAATACATCAAAACAACAAACGCCTGCCCCTCACAAGAGAGCAGACGTTTGTAGGCAACGCGATACAATCAGAATCTTAATAAACGTTACTGCATGACCGGGCCGGGTTTGCCAGTCACAGCAGTCATTTGTGGCTTGAGGGACAGCATCCAGGCGTCAAAAGGGAGTGCTTCACCAAGCGTTTCGCGCGCCGACTCGATGCCCGTCCGCGTTGCAAAGGTACCGAGAACCAGGCGGTATGCATTGGCCTCGCTGCCATCCATCAATACATTGATGTCAAAGCCCTTCTCAGCGAGTTCTTCCCGGTATTTGGAAGCTTCTTGCTCAGCTTCTTCGACGGAAGCAAAGGTTTGGATAACCAGCGTCCATGGGCCACCGGGCTCAACCTCTACTCCCTCCCCAGCATCGGTGAATATTGGCATCGTTGTCATTTCCAGCATCGGCAAAGCAGCGCGAGCCGGCAGGCGGATAACATCGTTTGAAGCCACTTGCAACGGTTGTACCGCATTGCGTTCCAGCGCCAGGGCCTGGTCTACTTGCAGGAATCCGGGCTGCGTTTTAACCTTGCGCGTAAATCGACCTCCAATGACGGTTTCAGCTGCTTCCTGTACATCGGTAAGCAGGGTCCATGCTGCAGGATAGCTGATGGCTACCGTGTTTTTCAGCACCATCGTTTCGCCCGAGGCAGACCCCAGCCGGCGGGGTGCACGCGTTAGCACCGTGCCGTTGTGCATGGCGTCAAACAACCCACAGGATTCGAATACAACCGTTTCATCTTCCTGAGCAACACAATCGTCCAGTGCATAGGTAACCTCAACGCGCGTCGGATTATCCCAAGAACCAGGTGCAATATTGTAGGTCAATTCGTCAACCTGCGTATCACTATGTGGCAACAGCGTTTTAACCATATGGCCTTCGTCTTCGCGTGCTAGACCATGGAAAAACTGGTATGCAGCATGGTGTCCCATTTCGAGGGTTGCTTCAACGCGGGCATCACCGTCTGCATTGATGAATACATCGTAGGCGTTGTTGTCTGCATACGACGCAGCGTTGGCCTGGGAAATGGTCGTAAATCCTTCAAAGTCACCCTCGACATACCGCAATGCCGGTTGCTCTTCAAAAACGGAGGGTACATAGGCTGCCGGCACATGGTCAAGTGCAGGAAAGAGATAAACCTGCTGCCCTGCCACTTCGGCTTCCAGTACCGGGTGATACAACTGCTCGCCGGAAACAAACTCAGCGTCAAAATTACCCCCCTGTGCGGAATGCGCCACCAGGTAATTTGAGACAATGCCGGCACGGTCCATGAGGGCTTGTGCATAAGTAGCAATTGCATAAGGATTGCCTTTGCCATTCTTCACGACGTCTTCCAGGCCACGACGCGGATGCGGTGTAATGTCTGCTCTGACATGCGTGAGGATGGCATCTATTTTCATTTGATCAGACGCGTGCTCGTCGAGTGCCAGGTCGCGGAATGCTTTGTCGATACCGGCTTTAACTTTGCGACCCGGGGTGCGGGCGTGAACGGCATAGCTCCTTGCAATGGTCTCCCACGCATCCGGGGCTTCGTATGCCAATACGTTCCCAACTTCCATATCCAGCACCTGAACGTGGAAGTATGGGGCTACTTCTTTCAAATACGGGCCAAAAGGCTGTGATGCAAACGCCGGCACTTTGGAAGCGCGGTAATGCAGTGTTTTCGTTTCAGCCTTGTCATCAGCTGACTCAGAAAGAAACAGGTCGCGCTGCTCGCCAATCTGCTTTACCTGTACATCCCAGTCGCGGGGGTAGGTATACGCAAAGGCCATATCTAGGGCCGGCTTATCGAGTTGAAAAGCCACATCATGGCTCAGCGGTAAGCGTTTGTACAGGTCGCCACGTTCAATTTCATACGCAGCTTCAACAATGCTGCCAGCCGGGATACCTTCAACTACAATCCGAAACAGAGAAGAGTCTCCTCCCATCCGATCGCGTTTCAACGCTGACTTCTTGTACCCGAAGGTGATACCATCCGGCTGGATGACTTTGTACGTAAGGTCACGGATTTTCTCGTATGAGGCCAGCGGGATCTGAAACAGCTCCTGCTCATCTCCAGGTGTGTCTTCCAAACGCATTTCGCGCCAGTGATACGACTCAAAGAAGTACCAGCGCGGGGCATTGTTTTTGAAATCAGGTTTCAGGTCGTTGGCGATATCGTGCTTATAAAAGAGATAGACGCCGGCGTCGTCGGGATATTGGCGTTGCAGGGTAGCCAGGTTGACCGGACTTTCTTCTTCCATCAACCCGTAAAGCACGGGACGTTTTGACGTGTGGCACCCTACCAAAAAGAGTGCAATGAGGGTTAGTCCCCAGAATTTTTTCATGACCGCGGTTCTTATAGAGTAGCTTGAACAGACTTCTCGATAAGAATCGTCTGGTTTACCGTTTGCTTAAAGGTGCAACTGGGTTTAGGCGGTCTTAGGCACAAACAAATCAATTCCCAAGGATTGATTTGTTTGTGGGTAGAAGGTTGCAGATTGAAAGTGCTTTGCGTTTTGCAATCGGTTTGAGGTAGGTCTACACCTAGCTGCGGGTTTTGTGGTGGGTTGTCTGTTGTGTATCAGTCAATGGCGCTTGTTCAGGATCTAATGACAGGCGTGTGGTGGACGCTTGTGTTACTTCTGCTTCTGTTGTTGGCGGCACCGTTTCGAGGCTCGCGGCATCAACCCCGGCCAACAAGTTTTCCAGTACGTGGTCAATGCGGGCCTCTTTATCAGCAACCCAATTCGGGAATTTGACGGCTCCGTACCCTAATCCGGCCAGGCCGGCAATGGCAAACATAGAGACAACCAGGGTCTTCGCCATATCGACGAGGAAATCGCCTTTGCTAGCCAGTACCAGCATAAAAAAGATGCCCATCACCGTCATCACGCCTCCCATGATTAACGCGCCTCGAAAGGTGTCTTTGGAGAGCTTCAAACGCAGGCGGTAGCCTTCTTCTCGGGGTTCGGCAACCATTTGGCCGATTTCGCTTTCCCAGATGCGGGTATTGCCAGCTGTATGTGTACGTCCCAATACATCCAATTCATCGTGCAAGGAAGAGACCAACCTGTTCCAGTGCTCCTCCCCAAAAGAAGCGGGGACATCAATGGTTCTTGTAAACCCAACGGGAAATCCAGCCAAACGGTCAATCTTTGCAGCGGGAGGCGCATGGCTGAGTTGTTGCACAGCGCCGGCTATAAAATTGGGGGAAATGCCGGCTTCTTGCCCGATTGCAGTCAATTCTTCTAGCGTCAGCCCGCCACCAGGCGAAAGGGCACGCAATGCGTTGTCCTGTCGCTTTGCCGCAAGTCGGAAAATCTCGGCAACCTCTTTTTCGTCAAAGGTGCGTCCTGCCATGAAGTGTCTGCCGTTTGGTTATTAGATACGATTACTCCTCTACGGACGTGAAACCAATCCGTTGCATCGCTTCCTCCTGGGAATCTGGCTATTGCTTGTTTGCTACGCCACACGGGTAGATTCCCTAATCAGGCGCGGCATAGGAGATGGAAGGCCTATGTGTGCTAATTTTCTGTCCCTAAATTATTCCTGGCAAACATCCTGAAGTGTGGTAATTTCGCCTTGCTCCTTTACAACAAAATCCAGCGTTTGCTCAAAGTGCGCGCCCCATCCGGGGAAATCCATTTCATCCCACAGCATGTTGTGCCATAGCCCCACGCAAACACCACCGTGTTTTTTACAAGTAAGGATTAGCGTTTGGGCAGCTGCGAGGGCTTCTTCGAAGCCCATATTGCGGTAGTTGAACAGGGTCCCATCCATAAAACAAAGGGGCACTTCCCACACTGTAGTAGATTTGTTTTTGAGGATGTCGTAGCGAAGAAAGGGGTGGCACGTGCCGTGGCGGAAGCCTTCGTGGTCAGAGAAGCCAAGGGTTGAGTCGACGGTAAAGCCGGCAGCCTCCTGCAGCCGCATCGTGTGTGGATAGGTGTACCGCAAATAGTGCTGCCGCACAGAGACCAGCGGCTGAGATGTGATGTCAGCAAGGGCCGCTTTCTCCTCCTGCATATAGTCTGGATGCGTGTGGGCGTAATAGCTTGGATGCAACCCTACTTCAAAGCCGAGTTGCGCCAGTCGCTTCAGTGTGCGGCGTAAGTACCCATTTGAAGGCGCATAATAGACATCATGCGGGCCGTGGGCGCCAGTCTTGAAAAAGTAGGTAGCTTTTCCTCCCCGCTTGTGCACTTCATCGATCATACGATCCAGGGACTGCCGAAAGATGTCTCCAGGTTTTAGCGCATCAGCTATAAAGGCACCCAGTCGCTTCACACGGGCCCCTACCCCAACATGCCGGCGGTTGAGTAGCCCATACTCTACGACCTCTCTATACACCATACCAGGCCGCCATTTCCAGATATAGTCAATGTCGTGGGTAGGACAAAATGCCCAGGTCTTGCCGGCCCAGGTCCGTTCACGCACGGGTATGCCATGCTGCAAGAGTTGCCGGCGCAACACCGCTCGGTAGCAATCTACCACCGGCGTATATACCGTATCCAGGACAGCTTGCATCGAATCGGCCCACGAAAATCTACCGTGACGGTCTCTGTTTTGAATCGTATATTCCTGCCACCCGGACAACCAGAAAAATGCCGAGGCCACGTAATCAAATGTGTCAGGTTCTGGACCACCAAACAATACGGGAAACCGTTCATCTGCAGCTTCTTGCCAGTGCACACCTGAGGTATCGTAGCGTGTTTTTGTTTCGAAATACTGCGGTGTTGCTGGCGCAAGGGGCAATTGCAGCACTGCGGGGGCAAGTCCAGCCGGCTCGTTTCCATAGTAAATCCCCCCTTCCGCAATGGATGCACGTGCACACCAAACAGGATTGATGCCCAGCGGGATAAGCAACATTTGGAGCGCATATTGCGCCTTGGGCACAAAATCGGCCGGCCCTTCTACACAGCAGGGCACGTCTGCGCTAGTTTCCTTCACAATGTCCGCTGATCCATTCATCTCAATAATGCTGCATTTCAACGTTCCGTAGATAGGTACAACACACAACACGCAAGATGCAACCGGTTACCCCAAGAATATGATGAAACCCAGATTCAAGATTTTTGCCGACCCCGTGCACGGGTTTGTGTCCGTGCCCCGGCAATTGCTGCTGCCACTCATCCATACTCCGGAAGTCCAGCGTTTGCGACGTATCCGCCAACTGGGTGTAGGTAACCTGGTGTATCCCGGCGCAGAACATACCCGGTTTGGCCACGCGCTAGGTGCAATGGCGCTTATGCAAGATGCACTCAACGTCCTGTCGGAAAAAGGAACGCCGATCTCGCAGGAAGAACATACAGCGGCGCTTGCTGCAGCACTGTTGCACGATGTTGGACATGGCCCCTTTTCTCATACACTGGAGCACGTGCTCATTGAAGACTTTCACCACGAAAGTATGAGCCGCGTGTTGATTGAACTACTCAACAATCGCTTTCCCGGGCAGCTCGACCTTGTGCTCCAGATGTTCGACAACACGTATGAGCGACCGTTCTTCCATCAATTGATTTCGAGTCAACTGGACATGGACCGGCTCGATTACCTCCGCCGCGACTCCTTCCACACCGGCGTTGCCGAGGGGGAAGTAGGTGTCCCGCGTATCATTAAAACGTTGCGCGTACATCCGCTTGAAGGCGGGCCAGGCGCCGGCATTGCCGTTGAGCCCAAAGGGATTTACGCCGTTGAGAACTTCCTTTTTGCACGCCGGCTGATGTACTGGCAGGTGTATCTGCACAAAACGGTCGTCGCTGGCGACCGCTTGCTTTATGGGATCATCCGACGCGCGAGAGACCTCATCCGGCAAGGCGTCTCACAAGTTGAAGCCTTGTGTTCTCCCCCGCTGTTTTTCTTCCTCAGTAACGAGGTAAAAGGAAGCGAAATCGAACACCCCACCGTAATGCAGGCCTATTGCGACCTCGATGACACCGATATCATCTACAGCCTCAAACAATGGATGCAATGCAAGGACCCGATGCTGGAAGACCTGTGCCGGCGGTTTATCTACCGCTCCTTCCTGCGGGTAACCTACCTCGATACCGCCCCCACAGCTGCAGATATTGCAACATGGGAAGCGCGGGTTGCCCGCTGGCTCCAGCAACGCTTCAGTCTGTCTGAGACTGAGGCTGAAGCTGCTGTACCGTATTACATGAGCCACGGGGAAGTCAAACACGTATCATACCGTGCAGATCGCGATCCTATTGATGTGATAGGCCCGAACAATGAAGTGCATGAACTGAGCCTGGTAACGGACAATGCTGCCGTATCAGCCCTCACTCAACTTGTTCAAAAACCGTTTGTTTGTTACCCCAAAGCCACCAACCTGAGCTTCGAAGGCCTGATGGTGCAGCACACCCCGGAGGCATGAAAACCGCAATAACCTTTAGCACAGATCACGAAGGGCACAGCCAAGCCGGACACGTGGAACGGCCGGAACGCCTGCACACCATTGTCGACTTACTTAACCGGGATGGTATCCTGGAAAAACTCGTGCACATCGATGCCCCCCTGGCTGAAGCAGCAGATGTGACGCTTGTGCACCCCTACGGGTATTTTGATCGGGTCGAAGCAGCCGTTGAAGCCGGCGGTACCCAGCTCGACCCAGATACGTATGCAACACCGCACAGCCTGCGTGTTGCGCTGCAAGCCCTCGGCGGCCTGCTTGCCATTACTGATGCCGTTGTTACCGGTGAGGTCACAAATGGCTTTGCAGCAGTGCGCCCGCCCGGGCACCATGCCCGCCCCGATGAAGCCATGGGGTTTTGCCTGTTTGCCAATGTCGCCATTGCCGCGCGCAAAGCATTGCAAGATCCAAACATCAACAAAGTCCTGATCATCGACTTCGACGTACACCACGGCAATGGGACGCAGGAGATTTTCTACGATGATCCGGATGTGATGTACATGAGTACGCACCAGGCACCACTGTATCCCGGCACGGGCGCCTTGCAAGAAACCGGGACTGGCGCCGGCGAGGGCACAACCGTCAACATTCCACTGCCGGCATACACAGGGGATGCTGACTTCCTGCACGCATTTCGCACGATGCTTACACCCAAAGCCCTTGCGTTTAACCCTGACCTGATTTTCATTTCAGCCGGCTATGATGCCCACTGGATGGATCTTGTCGGCGGGCTCAACCTTACCGTAATCGGGTTTGCTGAAATTGTACGGGAAATCCTGCAATGGGCTGACACCTGTTGTGACAGTAAAGTTGTGGCGCTACTCGAAGGAGGTTACAACGCAGACGCACTCGCCCACTGCGTGTTGACAACGTTACAGCTCCTCCAGGATCCTAATGCCAATCCAAGTGACCCTTTTGGATCTGCCAACCGCCCCAATGCTGACCTGTCCGGGTATATGGAAAAGCTGATTGCATTCCATTCCTGAGTTTATCTCCTCCCCCCTATTCCCGTTTTTCTTACCAAATTCCTTCGCCAGCCTGTGTTTTGTTTTACCGGGTTTGAGTATCCTTCTATGCATTAAAAGACACGCTTTTACAGACACGCATAGCTTTAACATAGAGGATCTTATGAAAACCATCATTGAGCCCTTCCGCATCAAGTCGGTCGAGCCCATCAGGATGACAAGCCGTGAAGAGCGGCAGGACTATATCAAGGCAGCCAACTACAACCTGTTCACGCTCCACTCAGACAATGTCCTGATTGATTTGCTGACAGACTCTGGGACCTCAGCCATGAGTGCAAGCCAGTGGTCGGGCGTGATGCGTGGGGACGAAAGCTACGCCGGCTCCCCCTCATACCACCGCTTCGAAAGCGCAATTCACAACCTGATGCCGTTCAAACACATCATCCCCACCCACCAGGGCCGGGCGGCAGAGCGCATCCTGTTTTCTATAATTGGGAAAGCCGGCATCAAAATCCCCAGTAACACACACTTCGATACCACGCGCGCCAACGTGGAAGCAAGTGGCGCACTTGCGGCGGACCTCGTGATTGAGGAAGGATTAAACCCTGCGCTCGAGCATCCCTTCAAGGGCAATATCGACCTCGAAAAACTGGACCGTTTCCTCACAACGCACAAAGGCCATGTGCCGCTTGTGATGATTACTGTTACCAACAATTCCGGAGGCGGACAGCCTGTGTCGATGGAGAATATACGCGGTGCTCGTGCCGTGTGTGATCGGCACAACCTGCCCTTGTTTCTGGATGCCTGCCGGTTTGCCGAGAACGCTTACCTGATCAAGCTAAGGGAGCCGGGCTATGGCGATAAATCAGTCCCTGAAATTGTACGTGAAATGTTTTCGTTTGCAGATGGCATGACCATGAGCGCAAAGAAAGACGCACTGGTAAACATTGGCGGCTGGCTGGCGCTCAATGACGACCGCTGGGCCATGGAAGCGAGAAATCAGCTTATCCTGACCGAAGGCTTTCCTACATACGGTGGGCTGGCCGGCCGTGACCTGGAAGCCATAGCCATCGGACTCGAAGAAATTGTCGACGAAGATTACCTCGCCTACCGGCTTGCGTCTGTGCAATACCTCGGGAATGCCCTTACCCAAATGGGTGTACCAATTATTCGGCCTGTGGGAGGCCATGCAGTCTATATTGATGCAGCGAGCATGCTCCCACATATCCCCGCATTGTCCTATCCGGGGCAGGCCCTGGCCGTTGCGCTGTATGAAGTTGGCGGCATTCGGAGTTGTGAAATCGGATCTGTTATGTTTGGCCGGCAGCCAGATGGATCTGAAAAAGCAGCCAGTATGGAGTTGGTTCGCCTGGCCATTCCGCGGCGCGTCTACACACAGAGCCACGTTGACTACGTCATTGAGTGTTTTGAAGAAGTAAACGCAAATAAAAACAGCCTGCCAGGCTATCAGATCGTCGACGAACCGCCGGCACTCAGGCACTTTACCGCAGCATTTGAACCCAAATAAACCAGAAAGTAAAGATGAAACGCACCCCGCTTTTTATCCTCCTCGCGTTGCTTCTCTTCAGTTGCACACCGGCTGAAGAAGAACCATATAACGTCGTGTTTATCCTCATTGATGATATGGGATGGACCGACACAGCTGCTTTTGGCAGTACTTTCTACCAAACCCCGCACCTCGACAGGCTTGCCAGTGAAAGCATGCGGTTTACCAGCGGGTATGCCGCATGCCCGGTCTGTTCGCCTACCCGTGCGAGTATTCTCACGGGCAAATACCCGGCACGCCTTAAGCAAACCGACTGGATTCCGGGCAGGAATAACAGGGCAGACCAAAAGCTAAAACAGGTGGAAGACCTCGATTATCTCGCCCTTGAGCACCACACCCTGGCGGATATTCTGCAGGAATCAGGATATGCTACAGCACATATAGGTAAATGGCACCTGGGCGCCGGCGACGAATTCCTCCCGGAGAACCGCGGTTTTGCGCGCAACATCGCCGGCAATCAGTATGGTTCTCCCCCTTCATATTTCTACCCCTACAGCCGCAAACTCTGGCGCGATACCTCTCAAGTCTACCAGTTAACAGACCTCGTTGAAGAGGGTTTTGAAGGAGAATACCTCACAGACCGTCTCGGACAGGAAGCTGCAAAATATATTGAAGCGAAAAAAGATGAGCCTTTTTTCCTGCACTTCTCGCAATATGCAGTACACACACCGCTGCAATCCCGCCCCCATCTCGAGGCAAAGTACAAAGCGAGGCAAAAGCCAATAGCCGACAGTTCTGACTTTGGCTACGAAGGTAAACGGCCTGTTCGTACGATGCAAAACCATGCTGTGTACGCAGGAATGGTTGAAAGTATGGATGCAAGTGTTGGCATGGTGATGCGTGCCATCGAAGATGCCGGCATCAGTGACCGGACAATAGTAGTCTTTTTCTCCGACAACGGTGGCTTGTCGACCTCAGAAGGCTGGCCAACGTCCAACTTGCCCTTGCGTACGGGCAAAGGTTGGCTATATGAAGGAGGAATCCGCGTGCCGATGTTGATCAAATGGCCGGGCGTAACGGACGTCGATCAACTATGCGACGTCCCGGTATCGAGTGTAGATTTTCTCCCAACCATCCTAGATATGCTGCAACTGTCTGATAAAATACCGGCAGAAGTTGATGGAGAGAGCCTGACACCCCTCCTTAAAGAAGCCGGCGAACCCGCCAGGGCTGCCATCTACTGGCATTATCCGCATTACTCCAATCAAGGCGGTAAACCCGGTGGCGCTATAAGAGAAGGGGCCTACAAGCTGATTGCCAATTACGAAGACCAATCAGTCGAGTTGTATAACCTCGACGATGACCTTGGTGAGCAAAACAATTTGGCGGATGCGATGCCGGAGAAAGCTGCGGAGCTCCAGCAAAAACTAGATGCATGGTTGGCCGGCATTGATGCCCAAATGCCAGTTCAAAATCCTGACTATGCTGGTGAATAACGGTGTGAGATAACGGCTCATACAGGTATATCTTGTCCGCGTCGTGCCGTGAGGTTTACGATAGGTATACTGAAGGAGTAGCATTGTTAACCCGGAGGAGAATTCTTGGGTTGCTTGTCGTAAATCCGTAACAATCACGCTTTATGTTTCATAGATGCTACCATCCTAAAACAAATCGTTATCACTTTATCAACACAGTTGCATGAAAACCCTTTTTCATAAATCTAAAACCCTCGCCCTCTTCCTTGGTCTGTTTATCATTGCTGTCGGCTGCGACAGCAACGACAATGAAGATGCTGCGGCATCATTTGATCAGATGGGCGAGATGATGCAGAAGTCCTTTAACGTCTTTGGCGCAGTCGCTGTTGATGTACTGCTAAGCCCCGTATCCGAAACGCAGCCGGCAAAGTCGCAGCCTGTCTATGACTGCGATGCGTCAGGCACCGTTACATATGACGCGAGTGGGACGAACCTGTACAATCTGATTTTCGATGATTGCGATGGCCTGAGCGGCGATGTCGACATGGGGCTTACAACCAATTTCACCGAAACAGGATTTGACTTCAGTCTTTCTCTGGATGGCAACCTGACTGAAGCATGCGAAATGTCGTTAAATAACTTCTCAATGGTTGTTGCGGCAACAGAAAGCGGTGAAGACCAGATTGTCCTAAACGGCTCCATTGGTTCAACCTGTAACGGGGAAGCCTTCTCTTGTACCTTTACACAAGATGCGCTTAATGAAGGCAATGAAGACACCCTCTTCAATGACAACTGCTCCGGATCTGTAGGTTAATTGCTATTCCGTTAGGCAGGATCGAGTAGATCCACAAAGGCGCTTCCGAAAGGGAGGCGCCTTTTTTGTATTGAGAAAATACCATGTACGTGTCAGAAGGGCCCTTCAATTTTTTTTGTAGCAAACGCGTCGCTTTACCTTCGCAGAACAACCCAAACGTAAGGAATTGCTTAATACCTGATATCATATCTGCGTGCCATTTTGCGATCTGGTTATCCTCCCATTAGAACTGGATGCGCAAGTCTGTGCATTTCCCGCACTGAAGATTCTTACCCAGCAAACGGTCATCTCAAAGAATCAGCGATATGATAGAGTTTTTCCACTCGTTGTTTAGCAGCGATTATATGCCACATGGCGCCTGTTATATGTGGCAACAGGATTTGCTGTTGCTCCATGTAGGCTCAGATGCCCTGATCGCCCTCTCCTATTTTTCGATTCCTTTTGCCATTGTCTACTTCGTACGGAAGCGCAAGGACCTGATGTACCGCAACATCGCGTTCTTATTTAGTGCGTTTATCCTGGCGTGCGGCATTACCCATCTGTTGGGTATCTGGGCTGTATGGGAAGGCATTTATCACATTACAGGCTTCTTCAAGCTTGGCACTGCACTAATTTCAGTAGCTACCGCCATTGCAATATGGCCGTTTTTACCCAAAGCATTGGCCATCCCCAGCCCGGATCAACTCAAGAACTCCAACGAAGCGTTGCAAAAGGAGTTGGCTGAACGTGAGATTCTAGAACGGAAATTGCGCAAGCACCAGGACGAGTTGGAAGCAATCGTCTATGAGAGAACAAAAGAGCTGGAAAAAGCCAACCGCGAACTGGTTGCTGCATTTGACCAACTGGAGCAGTCTGCACAAGGCTTGAAGTCAAGCGAGGAGCGTTTTGTGCTGGCCGCAAAAGCATCCAACAGCGGCATTTGGGATTGGATTGACGTAGACCAGGAAGAAGGATGGTGGTCGCCCCGTTTTTATGAATTGCTGGGGTATGACAATCTGGAAATTCCGGCCACGCAAACGCAGTTTAGCGCGCTATTACATCCGGCTGATAAAAAACGCGCCCTGGAGGCTACCGAAGCGCTCAAAGCCGGCAGTTCGAGTTTTGATGTAGAATACAGGCTTAAAACGAAATTTTCGGGCTACAAGTGGTTTCGGGGCCGTGGCGTTATACACCGCGGCACGTCGCGTACCCCAACGCGTATGGTTGGCTCGATTGCCGACATTGATCGGCAAAAACTCGCAGAAGCTAACCTGGTCAGCTACGCAAAACAGCTTAAAATGGCACGCGACAAAGCAGAGTCGGGCACCCGCGCAAAAAGCGAGTTTCTGGCCAACATGAGCCACGAAATCAGAACACCGATGAACAGCATTCTCGGATTCACCGATGTCCTCAAAGAGAGCGACCTCGACGAATCCCAGCAGAAGCATCTCGACATTATCCGAGACAGTGGGCGCCGGCTCATCAGCCTGATTAACAACATTCTTGACCTCTCGAAAATTGAAGCCGGCCATGTAGCCTTCAAGAAAACAGTATTCTCCCCTGAAGACCTCGTTAGAAGCGTTCTTGAGATGTTTGTTGTGCACGCCCAGGAAAAGCAAAACGAGCTGCACTATGAAATTGATGCAGGTGTGCCGGCTACCCTGCTTGGCGACCAGCAACGTATCCAGCAATTGCTCATAAACCTGGTTGCAAATGCCGTAAAGTTCACACAGCACGGCCGCGTAGAGGTATCTGTATTTTCAGCACCGCTGTCCAACAACCGTATCGCCCTTTCCATGATTGTGCAAGACACGGGTATCGGCATACCGAAAGACAGGCTGGAAGACATTTTCAACAACTTCACCCAGGTTGATGCCTCAGACACCCGCACGTTTGGCGGAAGCGGACTCGGCCTTGCCATCAGCCAGCGGCTGGCGCAGTTGATGGGAGGTGCCATCTCTGTCAATAGCGAATTGGGCGAAGGTTCAATTTTCGAAGCAAGGGTTGTCGTGCAAGGCGCGCCCCGACAGGTTAAAGTAAAACCGCAGCCGACAGATCGCCCGCCGATTGTCAATCGCGAAGGTCCGCCGCTTGAGATATTGCTTGCGGAAGATGACCCATCGAGCCGGCAACTGGCTGCATACGTAGTAGCTCAGATGGGACACCAGATTGAAATTGCCACAAACGGTAGAGAAGCCATCCAGCATCTGAGTCAGAAACGCTATGATGTCATCCTCATGGATATTCAGATGCCGGGCATTGATGGATTGCAGGTAACCGAACACATCCGCAAAACAATAAAGCGCGAAAGCCAGCCGCGCATTATTGCCGTTACGGCCCGCACTATGCAGGGCGAAAAAGAGCGCTTTCTCTCCGCCGGCATGGATGCCTACCTGAGCAAGCCCTATACACGCGACCAGCTAATTGCTGTACTCAACCGAACGATTTGACCCTGTCTTCAATATGACTTTTTGATGCGCTGCTTGCCCCAGGATTCAAGGTTGCCACTTCACACGCCCCCCTTCCCGGATATGGGCGCGCAACGCAGCAGCCATCGAACGGTATATATCAGGCCGTTCATCAAGGAGGTTATTGGTTTCCAGCGGATCTTCTGCCAGGTTGTACAACTCCTGAGGTTTGAAGGGGCTATCCTGTAGCAGCTTCCAGTCGCCGCGACGCATCGCCTCAACGGTTTTGCCACCATAACGCGTCCCTCCTTCCCTGCGCGAAAAGAAGAGGTCTCGATTTCGCCAGCCTTGTGCTTCTCCCATCAACGTGGGCAGAAAGCTCACCCCTTCAACAAAGTGTGTAACCGGTACCCGCGCAATATCAACCAGGGTGGAGAAAATGTCCATGGTGATGCCAACATAGGATGAGCGCGTGCCGGCGTCGATGTGCCCGGGCCAGGCAACGCCAGCCGGGACTTTGATGCCGCCTTCATACATGCTTTGTTTACCATCGCGAACTGCGCCATTTCGCGCACCCACATTGAGCTGTCCGCCGTTGTCACTGGTAAATACCACAACTGTATTGTCTGCATACCCAGCGTCTTCGAGGGTAGCCATAACTTCGCCAATGCCGGCATCCATGTGTTCAATGAGTGCAACCAGCCGGGCACGCGCGTCGTCTATCCCCTCTTCGCGTGCCTTCACCTTTTCAACCCAGTCTTCTGGCGGCTGAATTGGCGTGTGGGGTGCATTGTACGACAGATAAAGAAAGAATGGCGCTTCAGATATTGTCCGGGAACGAATGTATGCTTTGGACCAGTCTGTGAACAAGTCAGTAGCGTGGCCCTCCGGCTCAATGACGGTATCGTTGAAACGCATGTAATTGATACCGTGCCGGCGATGGGTGTAGTAATCATCCATCATGTCGCCCAGGTATCCTTTGAAATAATCAAAGCCCCGGTCATGCGGACGGTTTGGCGACTCCAGACCAAGGTGCCACTTCCCTACCATGGCGGTATGGTACCCATTTCGTTTGAGCATAGCCGGCAACATAATGGCATCCTCAGCAAGATACCCCCAGTTGTCGGTGGCGCGGGTACGAACAACACCCGGCACGCCGACCATGGCTGGGTACCGCCCTGTAAGCAGCGATGCACGCGTAGGAGAACACACCGATGAGTTGGCATAGAATTCGTCGAAGCGCATTCCTGATGCAATCAAGGCGTCGATATGCGGCGTTTGCAGATCAGTTGCTCCGTAACTGGACAAATCTCCATAGCCGAGATCATCTACCAGAATTAGCAGGATATTGGGTGGGGGATCCTGTTGGGCGGAAACCGGATTAACAAACAGAAATACGAAGATAAACGGGAGTGCTTTCTGTACTACTTTCCAGGGAAATAACATCATGGCAGCGGTGTTTAAAGAGGTTATACTGCCCTAATGTTACTAATTATTTCTTGCTTTTTCAGTCATTCCCGGCAACTCATCGCAGCCGGCATAGCTACCCTGCATATTGTTCTACACAGGCCAGTAGTTGTCTTGCGTGTGTATAACGGGTGGCTTCCCTGGCGTCATCTTTCAGGTGTGCAGTAGCAAGCGTAAGGTAATGGGCGGCCTGTACAAACTTCCGCTGGGCAATCAGGGCTTCTCCAAGTGCCACCCACCCCCGCGCGGTATGCCGGTGACCGGCTGGTAAAGCCTGCTCCATAGCGTCTACGGCGGCTTGCAGATTTGTAGCCGCTTCATCATTTTCACCCATCTGCAATACCATCTCACCGAATCTGAATTGCTGGAGGGCGAGGAAGAAATTGGAGCCTACTGCATTGCTCTCCATGTTGGATATCACCTCTTCGTACAGAGGTTGTGCTTCCTCATAGCGTGCACTGGCAGCCAGGAATGCAGCATATCGGGCTTTGCCGGCTGTTATGTACGGATGATCAGGCCGCAATGTTTGAGAGAAAAACGCCATTGCTTCCTGTCAATCTGCTTCTGCTGCTTCAAACATGTCAACACTTCCGGCTGTAGGTATCGTACTTTATGGGCGGCTTTGGTGAGCGCTTTCAGTGGGGGCATACAGAAAGGTTGCCGGCACTAGTATTAGCGAAAAGGCTCAGGATTTTCTCTCACATCAACAAAAAATAGGCTAAATAAGAAAAGCCCACCGGCAGAACATGGCCGGCGGGCTTTATCAAATTCCGAAAGAAAGCGGAGCGTTACTGATCTCCTTCCAGTTCAGCTTCCAGCTGTTCCAGCGCTTCTTCGTAATTTTCTTCAGTGACGGGTGCAGCTTCTTCAAGCGGCGCAGCATCGATGGATTCGAGCACCTGGACATCTTCGTCCGTCAACTCAATCTCGGCGGCTTCAGAAGCAGCCATTGATTCCTGGGTTGACGAACTGTTGCAGCCGGCTAGCACGAAGCATAACGCCAGGCAAAGGGGTAAGAAATATGTTTTCATCTTGAATAAAATCAATTGAATAAAAATGCTCCCGGGCAGCTCCTGCGGCAGCTACTTATCAAGACCAATCGCCTTAAAAAGACAGCAGCAAGGGCGACTGAGCAGCGTGGTTACTGATCAGCTTTCAGTTTTTTGTCCATTTTGCGGGCGAAACGTTTTTCCATTTCAGCCAGCTTGCCAATTTTTTTCTCGTGTTTGGCGTTTTCCTTGTCAACAAGGGTACCAATACGAGCAATGGCATCTTCGTTACCAGCAGTTTCTGCATGTGCCTTGATTTCTGCAATTCGGGCCATGCGTGCTTCGTGCCGCGCCACTTCCTTAGTACGCGCTTCTGCAATCTGAGCTTCGAGTTGCTCCGGCGTCATGTCGCTGCCACGAATGGTGCGCGGATTAACGCGATCACCCATTTCTTCACGGCGTGCTTCACGCTCTTCTTCGGTAGCTTTACGTCCGCGCTCAACAGTGCTGTCTCGGCGAGACTGTGCTTTGTCGCGCATCTCCCGGCCTTCCTGTTTTGCACGATCAGCAGCCTCACGGCCTTCACGGCGGACTTTTTCGCCAGCCTCCTGGCCATCACGCTGTACCCGTTCGCCGGCATCACGCGCAGATTCTCTGGCTTTATCGCCATTTCGGCGCGCTTCCCGTTCAGCTTCATTGGCAGCTTTGCGGCCTCTTTCTTTAGCTGATTCGGCTTCTCTGTTGGCCCGGCCTTCGATCTTCTTTGCTTCTTCTTTTGCTGTTTCTTCTACTTCAGCCTCTTGCATGAAAAAAGCGGATGCCTGGCGGGGCGTTGTGATCAGGCAAAACGCGGCCATTACACATGAGAAAACCAACGTTTGTAGGATTTTGTGTCGCATTTTAAGATTAAAACCAATTATTAATGATATCTCAAGTATAGATCCCAGGTTTACAGAACTGTACAAAACGGGGGGATATTCAATAAAAACAAGGATTTATACTACGGAAGGGCGCATACTATACATTAAGCACACACATTTTCCGCTTCCTGCGCTTTTAACCCAAAGACTATACCAGTTGCGGAGTATATGTTTTTTTAGACTTGAAACCAGAGAATACCTGTAAAAGAATGCAGCGGATTAGAGATTGAAGACACGCTATTCGTTCTGTCGTGTTTTCGTAGTTCTGCTTTTTGTCTTGCAAACCTTTTACCGGAGCAAAAACGCCCAGACAGCTATCAGCCGACGTTTTCGCGGGTCATCTCGTTGTTGACCATGCGCCAGATGCCTTTCTCATTGGCATTCCGCAGTTGCGGCGGCAGCAGATCATTGGGGAAACCCTGATAGCATACGGGCCGGCCAAATCGCAACAGCGAGCCGGTACCAATGGAGGTATAGTGACTATCCGTAGAGGCAGGGTACGGCCCGCCGTGATGCATTGCTGCACAAACCTCAATGCCCGTGGGATATCCATTGATGATGATGCGGCCTACTTTTTTCTCGAGGATCTGAATCAGGTTTTTGTGTGCTGCAAGGTCTTCAGGCGTGCCGTGCACCGTTGCACTGAGATGCCCTTCGAGCCCTTCAGCCATTTCTTCCATTTCCTCCACTGAATTACACGCCACAACAATCGATGTAGGCCCAAACACTTCTTCCATCAGATAGGGTGTTTGCTTGAGGGTATCGATATCCGTAGCAAAAATGGCACAGCCGGCCTGGGTGGCAACAGCCGGCGCATCAGCTGATTGACCGAGCACGGATACACCCGGCGTTTGACCTATTTTGTCTACACCGTCGGCAAACGCTTTGCTGATCCCGGCATGCAACATGGTTGCCGGAGTCACTGCCGTCGCCAATTCGCCCGAAGCCTGCTGAAATGACGACATGCCTTCGCCTTTCAAGCCCAGCAAAATACCCGGGTTCGTGCAGAACTGTCCGACGCCAAGATTGACAGATTGTAAATATCCTTTGGCAATATCTGCACTGCGCGCCTTCAAGGCCCCGGGTAGTAAAAAGACCGGATTTGTACTGCCCATCTCTGCATACACAGGAATCGGCTCTGGCCGTGCAGCGGCTGCATCAAACAGCGCCCGCCCACCGCGCAATCCGCCGGTAAAGGCTACCGCTTTGATATGCGGATCCCGCGCCATGGCCAACCCGACTTCATGGCCGCGGCCGTGCACCATCGAAAAAATACCGGCTGGAAAACCAGCTGCTTTAACGGCTTTAGTAATTGCCATCGCGAGCAGTTCACTTGTACCCGGATGCGCAGGGTGCGCTTTAACAACAACGGGACACCCTGCGCCCAGTGCAGTTACGGTATCGGTGCCTGCCACACCAATGGCTAGCGGGAAATTACTCGCGCCAAAAACGGCCACGGGCCCGATGCCAACAAGCATGCTGCGCACATCGGGTTTTGGTGCCGGTGTCCGATCTGGATTTGCGGTATCAATCCGCGCATTTACCCACGAGCCCTCGCGAATTACATTGGCAAAGAGTCGAATCTGATTAACCGCTCTGCCTCGCTCTCCTGTACACCTGCCCATCGGCAAACCAGTCTCCTGATGGGCCATTTCCAGCAAGTCATCACCCAATGCCATAATCTCGTCAGCAATGTGATCAAGCAGTTGGCCGCGCGCCTCAACAGTAGCTGTACGCAACGCATCAAAGGAATCGGCAGCGGCTTTGGCTGCAGCAGCAACCTCAGCGACAGTACCTTCTACAAAATGAACACCAAAAGGTGTGTTGGTGGATGCGTCAACGGCCTGATACGTCTCTGTACCTTTCGCTTCAAATACACCTGCAATGAGTTGCTTGCCTTGCAATGCCATGCTTCTTCGCTTTAAAATCTGTTGTTATAAAAATTGATACAGTTTGTATACAGTACCCGGTTGTTTGCTGCCCGGGATCACACCGTATTTACCAGCGTGCCGATTGGATCTATGGTAATCCGCATTTCGTCACCCGCTTTGAGGGTAAAATCATCTGGTGGCACGATACCGGTACCCGTCATAAGATAACACCCTTCAGGGAAGCTCGCCTCGCTGAACAAATACTTCACTAACTGATCCGGTTTCTTTTTCATTTGCCCAAGATCAGTTTTGCCTTCAAACACCGTTTGCTGCGCACGAACAACTTTGAGTTTGATCTTCGTTGTTGTTGGCAGCGGCTCGTCGGTGATCAACACAGCCGGCCCAATGGCTGCACAAGCATCAAAAGTTTTTGCCTGGGGCAGGTAAAGCGGGTTCTCTCCTGCAATGTCTCGACAACTCAGGTCATTGCCCACGGTATAGCCAACAATATTGCCCGACGCATTGACCATTAGCGTTAGTTCTGGCTCGGGCACCATCCATTTAGAATCTGAACGCAAGCGCATTTTCTGTCCATGCCCAACAACGCGGTGAGCAGTTGCTTTCATAAATAGCTCAGGGCGATCCGCATGGTAAACCCGGTCGTAAAAATCACTACCGCCGGCATCGCTGGATTCTTCCATGCGCGCGGTACGGCTTTTGAAATACGTCACGCCGGCGGCCCAAACTTCTTGTTTACTGATTGGCGGGAGCAGATCTGCAGCGTCAGGAGCACGGGTTTCTCGTCCGTTTACGTCAACATAATCCAGTAACCGTTCTTTGAGCCGGTCGAGCCGTAACCAGTAGTCCCAACTCACATTGGGCAGCTGGTACCAGTTTTTTTCATACTTAACAACAATACCCTGTGTTGTATTGTAGAGCAGCATATTTTTGGGGGCTTATTGTGTGGGATGCACGCCATCAGGGGCGTGTCTTTCCATCCTGCCGGGCTTGATCCAGCAAGGCTTGCAAGTCGGCAACAACTGCTGGTTCATCCAGATACAGGTTTGTTGCTTCGGTGGGGTCGGTGTCAAGGTTGTACAGTTGGCCGGCGGGCTCTCCAGCGGCTGGCGTAATACGCTGTGGCTGTGTAAATCCGCCTGAGCCCCGGCCTTCGATGAGTTTCCAGGGGCCCTTTCGAATGGCAAACATGCCGTCTAGCGAATGGTGTATGGCTGCAGGTCGTATGGGTTCTGCAACGCCCTGCCCCAGCCATGCAGGCAACATGTTGAAGCTGTCTTCGCCGGCGTCATCTGGCAGCGTTGTACCCACTACTGCTGCAAAAGTCGCAAGCAGATCCGTATGCGTTGTGAGTACATCGTTCACTGCTGCGGCATCTACAGTGCCGGGCCAGCGCACAACAAAAGGTACCCGGTGGCCCCCTTCCCATATATCAGCTTTCTGTCCGCGCAGCGTCAGGTTGGCAAGGTGATCAAACGTTGCGATGTCATCAGGATACCAATGCGCACCATTATCACTGGTATAGATCACGATCGTATTTTCCGTAAAGCCTTGCGCATCCAGGGCTTCCAGAATGTCTACAACAGACGCATCCACCTGCGCAGCAAAGTCGCCATAATAGCCGGCACCGCTCTTGTCTTTAAACGGCGCCGTTGGCAACCAGGGCGTGTGCGGCGCAGACAAAGGTACATAGAGGAAAAATGGATCGTCCGATGACGCCTGCGCTTCAATGAACGACACCGACTTTTCTGTTATCTCGGGCAAAACATCAACATGCTCAAAAGCGGGCGCCACGGGGCCACCTCGCCAGAACCCTCCTCCTTCTTGCCGGCGATGGGCGCTTGCCTCCACCTCAGCTGTGGGCATCTCGATTACTTTTTCATTCTGGAAATATACATAGGGCTGCATGTCCAGCGATGCAGGAATCCCGTAAAAGTAATCAAACCCGTGATCTGCAGGGTTAGGATGCAGTGGTGCAAAATAGTTTGTGCTATCGCCAGTGCCTAGCCCCAGGTGCCACTTCCCAACGCCGCCCGTTGTGTAGCCGGCCTCTTTCAGCAACGATGCTACGGTAACCCGGGCGGTGTCGATAAGATTGGGGCTGTATCCCCATAACACACCTGATTTCAGGGACGTGCGCCAGGCATACCGTCCTGTCAGTACGCCATACCGCGTCGGCGTGCAGACAGCAGATGGAGAATGGGCATCTGTAAACCGCATGCCCTCCTGCGCCAACCGATCAATGCCGGGGGTAGGAATTTTGGAGGCAGGGTTATACGCACCAGGATCTCCATATCCCATGTCATCCGCAAGAATCAGGACAATATTGGGTGGGCTCGCCTCCTCGCTGGCCAACGGATTGCAGCCGGCAAGTAACGAAAACAACAGGCAATAAGATAAACGCGTCATATTCGGGGGGGGATTAAACAAATGCTGGCCACTACGCGCAACTCACGAGAGAATGCCGTTTACAACTTTACCATGCACATCGGTAAGCCGGAAATAGCGGCCCTGGTGTTTGTAAGTCAGTTGCTCGTGGTCGATGCCCATCTGGTGCAAAATTGTTGCATGGAAGTCATGCACATGTACAGGGTCAGCAGCTATGTTATAGCTAAAGTCATCTGTTTCGCCGTAAGACACACCCGGCTTTATCCCGCCACCAGCAGCCCATACGGTAAAACAGCGTGGATGGTGATCACGGCCATAGTTGTCTGCCGTGAGTTGTCCCTGGCTATAAATGGTGCGTCCAAATTCCCCGCCCCAAACAACGAGGGTGTCTTCAAGTAACCCCCTGCGTTTCAGGTCGGTAATGAGCGCCGCACTTGCCTGGTCGGTGTCTTTACACTGGAGGCGGATGTCGCTGGGCAAATTGGAATGTTGGTCCCAGCCCATATGGTACAGTTGAATAAAACGAACGCCTTTTTCTGCCAGCCGGCGCGCAAGCACGCAATTTGCAGCGTAGGTACCCGGGCGGCGGGCATCGGCGCCATAGAGTTCAAAAGTCTCGTCAGGCTCGTCTGACAGGTCCATTGTTTCCGGCACAGAGGTCTGCATCCTGTATGCCATTTCATACTGGGCAATGCGCGAATAGACTTCCGGGTCTCCAAAAGATGCTACCCGCTTTTCGTTCAGCGCATTCAGGTGATCCAGTGCACGCCTGCGGTCTTGCAAAGCAACGCCTGGCGGGTTGTCCAGATAAAGCACCGGTGTGCTGCCAGAACGAAATTGTACACCCTGGTGCATCGATGCCAGAAAACCAGATCCCCATAAGCGGGAATAGATCGGTTGTGGGCGAATGAGCCCACGCGACAAAAGCACGCAAAAAGAAGGCAGGTTTTCGTTCTCACTACCCAACCCGTAACTGAGCCATGCCCCCATACTGGGCCGACCCGGTTGCTGTGAGCCCGTTTGAAAAAAGGTGATGGCCGGATCATGGTTGATCGCTTCGGTGTGCATCGACTTAATAAAGCACAGTTCATCAGCGATGCCGGCCGTATAAGGCATCAATTCGCTTACCCACGCCCCGCTTTTGCCGTGTTGGGCAAATTTGAAATACGATGAAGCAAGCGGGAAATTATTCTGATTTGCTGTCATTCCGGTCAGCCGCTGCCCCATACGCACCGAACCCGGCAAATCTTCGCCATGCATACCCGCCATTTTGGGTTTGTAATCGAACAGGTCCATCTGCGCCGGCCCGCCACTTTGAAACAAGTAGATCACCCGTTTGGCTTTTGCAGGCAAATGCAATCCGGGCAGTGCGTTTGCTGTTGCCGTGCGTAACGCGGCATCGCCACCAGACAGGCATCCGGGCAAGAGCGACGCAAGGGCTGCACCACCAATCCCCAAACTGGCCCGGGACAAAAAATGCCGGCGGTTGATATGCAACGCAGCCTCTTGTTCTGGCGCAGAAAACTCGATTGGTTTGTTTGTTTTTTTCATGGCGTTTGCAAGGTTGAGCAATGTGATGCGGCTGTCGTATGGCCCGGCGTAAAGCAAGAAAAACCTGCTTAATTCGCCGGCCCAGGATCAGCTCCTCATTTTTGCTTCATCCATATTGAGCAACGTATTGGCAACAATGGTCAGGGCTGCCAATGCAGCCTGGTCCAGTTCATGGTTTATGGGGCTTTCACCTACGGACAGCAAAGCTGCAGCGCTTTCTTCATCAGTAGTAAAACGATTGTTTTCTTCCTGATAAAGTGAGCGCATGAGCCGCTTTTCGGTCCGATCGGGCAACCGGCTGGTTATCAGCCTGAAAACCCGCTGCAATTGCAAGTCTGCGTCCGCTTCGGCAAGCATCGCTTGCTCGGCCAATTGGCGAGAGGCCTCGATAATTTGCGGGTCGTTGAGGAGTACCAGAGACTGTAAAGGCGTGCTTGTTGTCTGGCGCTTTACAATGCATACGGTGCGCTCTGCCGCATCAAAAGTCAGCATGGCAGGCGGCGGAATGGTTCGCTTCCAGTAAGAGTAGAGGCTACGTCTGTACAGGTCCACCCCTTTACTCGGACGGTATTTGTTTTCTCCGATCTGGTTGGCGAGTTCTTTCCAGACCCCGGGGGGCTGATAGGGTTTAACCCAGTGTCCTCCTACTTTTTCTTCAAGCAGTCCACTCACGTGCAGCGCATTGTCTCGAATCATTTCTGCTGAAAACCGCTGCGCCGGCCCCCTTGCGAGCAATACATTGTCGGGATCGCTTTGATACCCTTCCTCTGTTATGCGTGCTGCCTGGCGGTAGGTGGCGGACAATACCATGTGCTTCATCAGGCGACGCGTATCCCAGCCATTTTCGCGGAAGTCCACCGCCAGCCAATCCAGCATAGCAGGATGTGAAGGCAGTGCGCCCTGGCTACCAAAATCCTCCGGTGTTGCAACAACACCGCGTCCAAAAAGCAGCATCCAGAATCTGTTTACAGCAACACGGGCCGTCAGCGGGTTGGCATCATCTGTAATCCACTGGGCCAATCCCAGCCTGTTTGGTGGCAGATCACTGGAAAACGCAAGGACTGCTTTGGGTGTACCAGCCGCTACCTCTTCTTCTTTGGCGTCGTAGGCGCCACGGGCCAGCACGTGGGTTGCACGGGGCGAGGCCATTTCTTCCATCACCATCACATACGGTAATTCTAAATGAATGGCGCGCAGGCTGTCGAGTCTTTGCCGGGCTGCAACAATAGCTGGTTGTTGCGCTGTGTAAAACGCATACAACAGCCTTGCAGCATCACCCTGGTTTGCTGAACCCGTCTGGCTAGCGAGTTGCGCCCTGACGTCCCTGCCGGCAAGGACTTGCACTTCCAGATCAGACAGGGTACGGTTGTATACCCTTACATCATCAATCAACCCATTAGCAAAACCTTGTAAACCGCCGTGCGGTGTGTTACGGGTGGTCCAGTTGCCGGCCAGCAGGTCGTTACCATTGAGCATGCTTCTGCGCGCGAGGCTGTCCTGCAAAACGGTTACAGGTGCAAGTACCCCGTCGACAAACAGGTTGACGCCTTTCGCTTGTCCGGACCCATCATACGTAAGGAAGACATGTGCCCACGCCTGCATGGGTACTATTGCTGTTGAAACCACTTCAATGCGTTCGCCCCCCTGATTGTGGATCAGGCTGGCTTTCAGGGTGCCGGCGGAAGTTAACGATAGCTGGTAGCCGCCCCGCTTTTGTTCTTCATTCCGCTTAACCAGTACTGTTGCTTCTTTTTCAAATGGTGCCGGGTACTGAATCCATGCTCCCAGAGAGAACCGATCAGCGTGATCAAAATCACCGACGTCTCCGAGGTTGATGTAGTTCTCACCATCAAACTGGATGCTTTGTCCCAGCCGGCCATTTGTAAGCTCAGGATCGGCCAGTACGTTGAGCAGGCGCGTATTAATTTTACCCATACGCGCGGCTGTGACGTTGTCTGGTGTTTCTCCAGCAACCAGCGTGTCAAACGGGTAGTGAGAAACCAGACCCACAGCAACCTCTCGGCCGAGATCAAACGTGGGCCACTCCGTGTCGAGCCATGTCTGAAATGCGTTATCTGGAGGCACAGCGCGCAGGGCATCGTATGTTGTTGTAGCATCAGCAGTCTCTTGTGCCAATGCTTCGATCTCTTCTTCCAACTGCACATCTTCCATCAACATATGTGGCTTCGGCGCAAGGTCGAAATAGTTGATCTGTCCACGCTCATCGATGCCATTGAAGAATGAAAACATCTGAAAGTATTCATTCTGCGAAATCGGATCATATTTGTGGTCGTGACAACGCGCGCATTCGACGGTTAGGCCTAACATAGCGGTTGCCATTGTATTGGTTCGATCCGCTACATATTCGGTTACGTATTCTTCGTTAACCACCCCGCCTTCCTGGGTAATCCCATGATTGCGGTTGAAACCGGTAGCCAGCTTCTGTTCATAGGTTGCATCGGGCAGCAGGTCGCCGGCAAGCTGCCAGGTAAGAAATTGGTCGTAGGGCAAATTGCTGTTGAAGGCCTCTATGACCCAATCGCGCCATGGCCACATGGTACGGGGTCGGTCATCCTGATAGCCATGAGAATCAGCATAGCGCGCCGCGTCAAGCCATACCGTGGCCATCCGTTCACCATAAGCAGGGGAAGCGAGTAGCGCGTCTACAACCTTTTCATATGCTTCCGGCGTATTGTCTGCAAGGAAGGCATCAAGTCCTTCCAATGTTGGTGGTAAACCTGTAAGGTCCAGTGATACGCGGCGCAGCCATTTTTCGCGGCTCTCTTCTGGTGCCGGCGATAAGCCATCGCGCTCCAACCGTGCCAGCACAAAATGATCTAATGGATGCTGCGGCCAGTCGGCATTTACCACGGCTGGCAAAGCAGCTTTTTCCGGTGGAATAAACGACCAATGTGTTTTCCATTCCGCCCCCTGAGCGATCCAGCGCTCAATAATTTGCTTTTCGGTATCGGAAAGAAAAAGCTTGGAGTCTGGATGCGGCATCCGTTCTTCCGGATCCGGGTGGTTGATGCGTGCGATGACTTCGCTCAATTCAGGATCGCCGGGTACAATGGCGAAGCGGGTGGCATCTCCTTCTAACGCGGCAAAAGCACCCGCAGGTGTATCGAGGCGCAGGCCGGCTTCACGCGACTGCTCATCGGGCCCGTGGCATTTAAAACACCGATCAGAAAGAATGGGCTTGACGTGAAAGTTGAAATCTACGCTGTCCGGTACCACCTCAGCAACGGGAGACGTTGCATCAGGTTGGCATCCAGCGACGGATACCATCAGCGCACAACCAAAAAACAGGCAAAGAGGGGTTAAAAGGCGCATCTGCATTCAAATTCGAGCGATTACACACTTGATATACTCGAATATAGGAGATGCTTGCCACAGCTACCACGTCATACCAAAGAAAACACTTCTTCCATGGCTGCCCACTTTTCATTCGGGCCGGCTTCAGGCACCGGTTCCTGGAGCGTAGTCATGATGTCTTCCCACTCCTGGCACTTGGGATGCAGGGCCAGGTATCGCGGGAAATCCACAGCCGGATCGAAGGTGTCTGTTACGTCAGCCAGCATAAAGAGCCGGCGCCCAAGCAGCCAAATCTTCATTTGAATGACGCCGACAGCCTGCAAGGCCTCCAGCACTTCAGGCCAGGCATTGGCATGATACGCTTTGTAAGCAGCCAGGACTTCCGGGTCGTCTTTCAGGTTTACGGTTAAGGCCAGTTGTTTCATCGTGCAGCACCATCAGGAGACTGGGGTAAAGGGAGTGCTGAGAATACTCAATCTCATCCGCAATTACACACCTGGTCGCCTACACCCCCACATCTCATTGCTTGATCAAGGGTGTTCAGAAACAACCAAGTAATCTCCTTTTTCCGAAAAGAAAGTGCGATGGACGTCCACCAAATGCGTGGCGGTGTGCGTTGGGGGCTTTTATCGAAGCGTTTTCCTGAATGAAGTTCAGGATGGCATGTGCGAATGGCAATAAAAGCGCGCGTTTTATTTGGTGGTGCCCTTTTTTTGGTTCGTTTTTTTGGGCAAGCAAAAAAATGAACGTACGCCATGCTAAACAGGCGGCAGCAGTTTTTATGCACAATATTTATTTGGTGCGCGGCAAGAAAACCGCGCACCAAATAAATATTATTGTGCTGAACTCCAGCGGATTATTTAACGAGGTATACCGCGTAGGTCTCTACAAAAGAAACGCCTTGCACGCGCACCAGGTAGCGTCCACTGGCGAGATGTCCGCTGTCGATGCGCACCTGATGCATGGTATTGGCAGAGGCCCATCCATCAAACGCCGTACTGATCTGCTGCCCGAGCAAGTTTACCAGCGTTACGGTTACCTGTTGGTCTTGCTGTACGCTAAAGGAAAGGCTTGTTTCCGGGTTGTACGGGTTTGGATACGGTGCCTCAATGAAGTACGGTCTTTCGAGCGTTGCAACGCGATGTACTTCTTTGCTCCAGGCAAAAGTGCCGTCAAAATCGACCTGCTTGATCCGGAATCCATGCCGGCCCGGTGCAGCGAGTGCTACGTTGAACGTGTATGCTTGCTGCTGCGTAGTTGTCCCTGCACCAGGTACCCAACCGATCCGTTCAAATGTGCGGTCTGCCGTACGGTGATACACTTCAAAGCCGGCGTTATTGGTCTCTGATGCGGTTGTCCATTTGACAGTAGCTTCGTCACCATTCATCACAACATCAAAATCAACCAGTTCAACGGGTAGCGTACCGCTATCAACGGTGCCGGGCGTGCCGAGGTCATCGCAAAGTGGACACTCGAGGTTGCTGTAGTTGCCGGCGCGTTCAAACGCTTCAATCCAGTTATCCCCATCATTGTTGTCATCTTCTGGCCCACCTGTGTAGAGCAGGGATGCCCCGTTTGGCGAAGGAAACGTCTCATCATCATCGTATTCAACGCGGTCAATCTCGGTCTCCTCCGCATTGAACAAAATGATCGCGTCCTCTTTGTTGCCAAGTGCCATGTTTGTGTACTGGTAATCACACCCTACATCACCATTCAGATCACGTTCTTCATTTTTGCACAGCATGAGTGTGTTGTGCGGCTGAATCGTGACGCCGGCCGCAATGGTGTGTGCGTCTGTACCAAGGTCTTGCAGGACCCAACCGCCTAAATCGATGGCATCATCCGTTACATTAAACAGCTCAAACCACTCGCCGGCAGAGTCATTGACGTCATCCGGGTTTTTCATGATTTCAGTGATGATTACAGAAGGCGCCAGCGGCTCTTCGTTAACAGGCAACTCAAACAAAGCCTCTACTTCTTCTGCGGAAAGGGCACGGTCGTAAATGCGGATATCATCTATACCACCCTGCCAGGGCAAAGAGTTCACCCCAAGGTCATAAGTACCAATTGCGGCACTGTAATCACCATTAACCATGGCCGGCCCACCCTCTCCGATAAACGTACCTGCTTCTGCTGTACCGTTTACGTAGATGACCATATCTGTGGCGCCACTGACAACCGCGGTTACATGCACCCATGTTTCTGGCTGCAACACGCTGGTACCAACAACGCCGCGCCGGCTCTGTGGGCCAGGCAGGCCGCCATCACCAAAAGAAACAGACGCCGTCCCGTCATCCAGGGTAGCCATCCAAAAGCCCGTGTATTGCGTAGCGTTATCGTTTGAAACAAAGATTTCGCGGACATCTTCTGTCAGCGCTTTGGGTTCGAGCCAAACAGAGATAGAAAAAGGTAGCGACAGGTTGGTGAATGCATTGCCTATAGAGACAAAGTCATCAATGCCGTCAAAATCGTAGGCGCTATCCGGATTGCCACCGCGATCAGCGCGCAATGCCAGTCCACCTGCCGGCTTGCCATGGTGGTTGTTGCCGCTTTCATCTTCAGTGTTGCTATTAAAGGGATAGTAGGCAATCAGCCCGGCTTCGATGTCTACTTGTGCATGCGCAAGAGGCGCTTTGAACAAAAATACAGCACAAAGTAACAGGAATAAAATGCGATAGGATTGCATGGTAGCTAGATAATTTGGCTAGAAAAGCGTGTGTGGGAATTGATCTGCGTCTATACAGCTTTTCGTCACAACAACGGCACAGGCTGAAACTGCTGCAGCCGTTTGTTATACATGGAGGAGACAGGTACCAGAGAGATTGCTGCGGGTAAAAAAATAGCATCTGGCTACAATAAACGTTTTTTACAACGCGTTATGTAAGCACAAAATGCACATGCGTCACCCTTAAATGTGCATCCAACAAGTATTAGACATCCTTTCATTTGAATTAAATTGCTACCATCATGTTTGCTATCACCCGGCACAGCATCCGTCCCTTCGTTATTGCCTTCCTCTTCCTCTTTTGCACAAGCCTTACAGCCGTTGCTCAAAATGAAACGGTAACCCAAAATGATTTTGTAATGCGTACCGGCGGTGCCAATATGGTTTTGCTTTCGGTAGCCGGCGGCGCCCTGATCGTTGAAGGAGAAGACGAGGCGCGCGTCACGCGGCATGTCACAACAAACAGCAGCGCGGATACGCCGAAATTTCAGGCCGGCGACAAGATTATCTATCTCAATGGAGAGCGTATAGAATCAGCATCCCAACTCCGTTCGCTGTACCAAGAGGTAGCCGTAGGAGACGAGGTAAAAATGGGCGTACAGCGCGGCGACACCAAGATGATCAAGACGTTCATCAAACCCGAACCCCAACAACGGTATGAAAGCGCAGACGGCAACCAGGTCGTCAACTTGAGCACATCAAACATGGCAGTTGGCAATATGGCGAACTACAAAAACATAACGATGTGGAGAGCCGGCTTCATTGTTGGCGAAGAAGATGGCCGCGTTCTAATTGGTGCCCCCCTCCCCATCAACGGCAAAGCAGAAGCCCTATCTGACCTGAAAGCCGGCGACGAATTACTCGCCATTAACGACACAAAAATCACCACTGCGAAGCAGGTTGAAAAAGTGTATGGCGCAATCAACGTGGGCGATGATGTCACAGTGGAATACAAAAGCGACGACAGCGTCGAGAAGGTTATGTTCAAAAAACCGGCTGCACCCAACATGCGCATGCGCATGGGGCCACGCCAGCGTGTCAGCCAACAGTAAGCAAGGTATTTCGCCACCCTCAGACCCCTAGACCATGTTTCGACTCCTGGTAGAAAAAGAGTTGCGCGACCTGCTTGGTACCCCGCGCTTTGTGCTCACGTTTGCCATATCTGCGCTCCTGATTATCCTTGCCTTCTTTATGGGGGCAAAAAACTACCAACTGATGGAGCAGCGGTACATATCTGCTCAACAGGAAAACAACCGGCAAATTGAATCGCTGACAACGGAGCAGTGGATGATGGTCTCGCCAACCATTTTTGTCCCACCAAGTGCGCTAGCAGCGCTGGTTTCAGGCGTTTCCAACGATATCGGACGCAGTGTCCCAATCCAGGGGCGCGGTGAACTGAACTTGGAGAACAGCTACTTCAGCGACAATACTTCCGCTGCTGTTTTCAGGCTACTCGACCTGGAGTTTGTCTTTACCATCGTATTCTCACTCTTTGCCATTCTCTTTTGCTACAACGCGGTGAATGGCGAAAAAGAACAGGGTACCTTACGGCTCCTTTTTTCAAACAGCCTGGCCCGCGACCAGTACATTCTCGGCAAAATTGCCGGCTCTTTTCTGGCGCTGGGCCTGCCCCTGCTTGTCCCGATTCTCATCGGCTGCCTGTTGTTTATGTTGATGGGCATTCCCATGACTGGTGACGACTGGATTCGGCTTGCCGGCATCATCGCTTGTGGCTTCCTCTTTTTCGGGGTTTTTGTGATGATTTCGATTTTTGTATCTGCGCTCACGGTCCGTTCATCTTCATCGTTTATTTTACTGCTGGTCATCTGGATTCTGACCATCCTCATTATCCCGAGGACGGCTGTGCTGTTTGCCGGTCGGGCCGTCGAGGTCCCGTCAGTGGATGAGATTTCGTATCAGAAGCGGCAATTGCAATCGCAGCTTGTGCAGGAAGACATGAAGGCACTCGCCAAAGCCCTCGGCGGCGAAAGCGATGGCGGCAGCATCAGCTTTGAATTCAGGGAAGAGAGCACTTCACAGGAAGAGGCGCAGGAACGCATGGAAGAGCGCATGAACAAGTTCAGAGAAACACAGGAAGAGCTTGCAGATGCCCGCGAAGAAAAAATGGCTAACCTGAGCGAACGCCTTAACACAGAACGGTACAACCGGCAACGCATCCAGCAAAAATGGGCATTTGGCCTGTCCAGAATTTCGCCGGCTTCAGCCTTTACCCTTGCAATAACCAACCTCGCCGGCACCTCACTTGATGCAGAGGATCAATTTATGCAGGCGGCCAATGACTACCAGCAAGTATTCCGGACGTTTCAGGAAGAGAAAGCCGGCATGAGCGGTGGGGGCGGCTTTATGATTGTTATGCGGACCAATAACGAAAACGAACCGCCCCCTGAAGCCATCAAAATTAGTGAGGTGCCGGTGTTTGAATACGCGTCGCCCCGGTTGGCTTCTATTGCGCCATCGCTGTCACTCGACATCGGGCTGCTTGTCTTCTTCAACCTCTTCTTCTTTGCTGCCGCCTTTGTGGCGTTCCTGAAATACGACGTGCGCTAATCCGCACCATCGCCTGCCACCAACCTTGTAATACCCGGATCCATGTTTCTGACCCTAGTTGAAAAAGAGCTCAAGTACCTCCTGCTGAGCCCGAAATTCACCGCTACCTTCCTCGCCTGTACGATACTCACGCTACTCAGTATCCAGGCCGGCATCATGGAATACAACAACGGCCGGGCACAATACGACGCTGCTACGGCCCTCGTCAGCCAGGAACTGAATGAAGCAGAACGCTGGCATCAGGTTGGCGGACGCCAACGCGTATTTCGTGAGCCCAAGCCGGTTCAAATTTTCGTTTCAGGTGTACATTTCGACATTGGCCGTTACTCCGTCATCAGTTCCTGGCAGGACATCAAACTGCGGCAAAGCGCCTATTCCATTGAGCCCCTTTTTGCGGTCTTCAGGGCTATCGACTTCCTGTTCATTGTCCAGGTCGTGTTATCTCTGCTAACCATTGTCTTCTCATACGACTTGATCTCTGGTGAAAAAGAATCAGGTACCCTCAGGCTTATGCTCTCGAATGCGGTACCCCGCACCACGTACATCGCAGCAAAATTGAGTGGCGCATGGTTGGGGCTAATGGTACCGCTGCTGATCCCGCTTGCGCTTGGCATATTGCTTATCCTCATTCAGCGCATTCCATTTACGCCAGATGATTGGCTGCATATTGCTGCCCTAGCCGGCTATGCTGCCCTATACCTGACAGCCTTTCTCAGCGTCGGCCTGCTGGTTTCTACCCTCACCCATCAATCCAACCTGTCTTTCCTGATCTTGCTGGTATTCTGGATATCGATGGTGCTCGTTATACCGCGCGGCGGTATGATGATCGCTTCACAGCTTTACGACGTCCCGTCAGCAACAGAGATAGAAAGCCAAAAAGAAGGGTTTGCCCAGGAGCAACGGACGCAGTTCTTTGAAAGGATTAGCGAAGCGGCCCGAGAGCGCAATCAGGCGACTGCTGGCATGACAGAAGAAGAAAGAGAACAATACAATGAGGACAATGAATGGGACCAGATGCTGGCCTCCGAAGATATGCAAAAGGATATGGACGAAGCCATCGCAGAGTACAACCGCAAGATTGACGAAGACGCCGCCAATAAAAGGCAAGAACAGCAGCGGTTTGGGTTTATGTTATCCCGTTTCTCTCCTGCCGCAGCGTTCCAACTTGCAGGTATGACCCTTGGGCAAACAGATATCGGTCTGAAGCAACGCTACCTGACCGCCCTATCGGAATACCGTAGCACTTTTCGCGCCTACATCGATGAAAAGAGTCCATCGGGCGGGATTGTTATGGGCGGCCAACCTTCGCCGGCAGATAAACCAGATCTGACAGACATGCCGCAGTTCACGGCGCCGGCGCTGGCGAGCCCTATAAGTCAAACCCTGCCAGATGCATTGATTCTGTTCCTGTTTGTCTCAGTAGCTACGGTGATGAGCTTTGTGACATTCAACCGCTATGATGTCCGGTAATGCACTAATTACCGAGCGTGGGGCGATAAAAAGCAAGTACAGCTTCTTCATCTAATTCGTCTGTAGCAGACATCGCAAGGCCTTTGATATCTGAATCGCGTACTTGCTGCATTATGCTATTGTACAAATCCATCGGGGTATCCATAGCAAACTTGAGTGATACATACACTTCCGTTTGCGCACTCAGTAGCCCCAGTTGGTCGTGGATTTCATTGAGCGCCACCGGATGCCCGGCCAGATAAATTTGCGCTGCTGAAACAACCTCCATTTTCACAACCGAAGCAACCGGATTTGTCAGAGAATCTGCCTGTTCACAGCTACTGAACAGAACGGCAAGCAACAGGAGATGTAGAAGCCAAATGTGTTTCATTATGTGCTCTTTGCTGGATGAGTGACCCAATCAAAAGACCCTTAACAGTGATTGAAGTTGCTATCAGAAGAAGTACTGCCAGGATAACGCACAATCAATTCCCGGACACACGCAGCGGCTCTGTCCAGTCATTAGAACCCATGCCGCCGATGTAATCTGCCGGCTCAAACCAGTCAAGGGCTGCAGCACCCGGATCTGCGGGATAGGCATTGCCCTGGCTGTTCAGCATAAAGTTGGGGGCCGCGAGGCTGAAGGGGTTTTGCATGAAGTTGTCAGTGCCCACTTCATTACGCGCTACATCATTGAGGAATAATTCGTTTTCTCCACAGCGGTTGGTGAAGTCACGGTCGTTTGAAGAAAAGTATGTATTGCGCATCAGGATGCTGCCATTTTCGATATACAAGCAGGATGCAGAATCATCAATCCAGAACCCTTTCTGCTTATGATTAAAGACAATGCCATTCACAAGCGTAGCAGCTGTACCTAATGTCAGCTTTATCCCGTCGCGGCCCACCGACCGATCAGGAGATCCCATCAAGGAAAAATTGTAAACGGTGGGCCCGGAACGCGGTTCGAGGTCGAGGGATGCGTCCCAGGGTGTTACGTTGGTGCCGAAAACACCCGAATCAGCCTGGTCATTACACTGCTGGGCAATCCAGAATTGCCCCCTGCCCTGCCAGCCATCATGCCAGGCGAACCCGTGTTCTGCCGCACAGGTCGATAAAGCATTACGCAGATCAACCGTACCCCCTACCATCGAAAAACCATTGTTACCGCTATTAACCGCATGTACGTGTTCCAAAATGGTCCGACTCCCTACACCGTGCAGGGCAAAACTGCCTGGATAATGTGTTGATGAGTCAACAGCAATTGCGCCGGCATTTTCTACAACTACGTACCGCAGTACGCCGCTGCTGTCTGCACTATTGGTGCCGCAGTACGCGCCCGTCTCAGCAAGGGGCATTGTATCCGTACCCGTATTGCAAGGGGCATCGCCATTGATTACAATACCGCCCCAGTCGCCCCGCCCGTCGTCATCTGATGTAAAGAGGATAGGGTCATCCGCTGTGCCGTCTGCGATCAGGAAAGCCCCTTTTGATACAATGAGCGATGCGCAAGAGCCGATCTCGTCCCGCCGGCACCCTTCGCTTTCAGCGATGATCTGCGTGCCCGGCTCAATGGTTAGGGTAACACCTGGTTGTATGACAGAATATCCGCGCATGTAGTACGGAGAAAGCCGCTCAAACAAGACAATGTCTTCGCGCACTTGCGATGGTACTGTTGGCAGCGGATCTCCCGGGAAGGTATTCAGATCACACCCCGCTACCAGCAAAACTAAAACCAAGAAAGAAAAACGATACATCATTCAGCGGGATAGAGGTTAGAGCTTCATGCCATTAAAGCTTCATACAGACGGCGCGCAGGCTATTGCCTTGTCCATTACAATCAAGGCTGAACCCGCCTTTGACACGCGCTTTGCCACGGGGAGACATGAACAGGGTGGTGATGGCGTTGACGGTGAGCGTAGCAATTGAAACCGCCATGGCTTTGGGGAAGATATCCTTCGCCTCGTCCCGTTTCTCGCGCCACAATTCAAGCTCTTCTCCCCGCAAGGTGTCCAGGTAGGTACTCCGGGCGTTGAGGGCTGCGTTTTTGGTTTTGAAGAACTGCACCCACAATGACGTTGCGTACCCCGTTGCTGCCAGCAATACAGCCGGCTCCGCAACACGCCACACACGCGTAAACGCACCAGGATTCCCGCCGCAAGACGACGCATACCGGTTGCGATAGATACTCTGGTATAGCCCGGGCACCAACGCCGCGTAATAGTGTGGCCGCTTTAGTTCAAGCTCCACTTCGTTGGTATTGAACTCAGATTGAAACCCATAGAGTTGGAACATGTGGATCCCAAAATCAACGTTGGCCTCGTAACTCTGTTGATCTCCATCGTCGATGGTTGGACGATATGGGGTGAGTTCGTGCCCATTGTAATGAAACGAGTATCCCGCGACAGACTCAACGGGCTTGCTCCAGGCAAGAGTCATGGTCTTGTGCTTGGCATCAACGACAGAACAAAGCGAAAATCCTTGAGCATTCGCCTGGTTTGTCCAGATACTGGCAAACAGAGGGATCACACAAAACAGCAGGCATGTGCGAATAAAGCGGCCATTCATGTATATAGAGGTGCAGGTTACCGGAAAGAGGGTCCAATTGCTCTTGTTGTTTCGTCTCACAAAGCACTGGACACTGAATGCATCACTGGTCAAATGCCCCTAAATAGGCCAAATTAATCCGTTCTTTTGATACGCAGGATGCCCTACCAGTATCGGACTGGCGACTTGAAAGTAAACTGGACGGTAAGGACTGATACCGCAGGGAATTAGTACCTATGTTCCGGCAAACGCAGGGTCACGGCTGCTATAAACAAAAAATGAACCCGCCAGCACACACCAACGGGTTCATTTTGCCTTGATTTATATCAACGCTATGCTTTTTCGCGCCGGCGCGGTGCATCAGCCGGCTGATACAGGCTAAGCACGTGCCCGTCCGGATCAACGAAATCAGCGGTCAATCCGCCGTCTGGCGCTTCACTCACTGGCACAACGATTTCAACATTCTGCTTCACAAGGGCTTCGACGAGGTCTTCGATACCGCCATCAAGCCCAAAAACGACAACTGGGCTCTGCCCTGGTGCTTCTTCTGCAGGAATAAACACAAGAATCAATGAGCCAGACTCTGCAGTCAGGAATGCACCTTCGTGGCCGGCGGTCTCCTGCATTTCCATGCCAAGCACGTTGCTGTAAAACTGACGCGTCTGCTCGAGGTCTTTTACAAAGAATACCAGGTTGGTAATCGGATAGGAAGTCAACATAAGTTTTTCAATTGTGTAGGTTAAACAGGATGGTTCTATCCTGTAGTTGCCGCCATTGTCAAATTTGTGAGCATGCCAGTGTACATCAGCCAAAAATAATTAAATGTCCGCTCGGATCGTGGGTCCCCATAGACACATCACTGTTCACGCCGGGAAATTTTAGGCGCCTGGCCAGTGCCCGACGGATAAGGCCCAGTGGCAGGTTTTCGTAACGCCCGCTCCGCTGCTGCCGGCTGGCATACGCAAGTCCAATTACCTCACGCCGCGCGTCATCAGACAGCGGGCCGAGCGCTTTACGGATCGACGTCAGGCGCTGCCGGAATGCTGTGTCAGAAAGTTTGAGGAGGAGGCAGATTTCCTGCTTGTTCAAGCCGTGCAGCGTCAGTACAGCAACACGTCGGGCCGCGGGTGGCAAGGCATCGAGAAATTGCCGGCGCGCCTGGCTATCAACATCTTTTTGCGTTTCATCAACCGCGGCATCTGGTTTGTCGCTGCTGTATGTAGTGTCTCGCTGTTTACGCCGCACTGCAGTTCTTGCTTGCTGTGTTGCAAGATTACGTAATACGCCGGCGATCCACTTGCGATCTGATGGCGCAGCAAAATCCGTCCGAGAGGCCTCTATGGCCACAATGAGGGCATCTTGCAGTAAATCTTCTGCCTCTTCAGCCACGCGGGCGTGGCGGCTTGCTATACGCAGCAAGGTGTTGTAGTCTTCACGGGTCATGCGTTTACTCCTGGAAATGCAACCATTAGCAAATACGTATACCGCATCCAGATGTGCAATGGTTACGCATATTTTCTTGCCGGGGCCAACACACTTGATGGGTATAAAAAAAGCCGATCAACAAATTGATCGGCTTTGGAGCGGAACACCGGGCTCGAACCGGCGACCTCAACCTTGGCAAGGTTGCGCTCTACCAACTGAGCTAGTTCCGCATTTTGGGTTGGGATCGGTAAAACCAAGAACAAAGATCAAGGTTCCGTTAAAATCCTATTCGTCGGGTTTCTTGTTTTTTCTCCAAATCAGGTTTCGGATTCAGGTCCATTGTGTAGGTCGAATAGAACGCAGAAGCCCCTTCTCGCTCCCAAAAAGCAATCCCTTTGGTATTGGCATTGAGAACGCGGAGGCGAACGCGTGCTGCCCCACATGCTTCTGCCCACGTTGTAACGCTTGCAAGTAGTTTCGTCCCAATCTCCTGCCCTCGTGCTTCCGGTATTACGTACACTTTATCTACATAAACTTCTGGCACCGGCGCAAAGACAGGCAATTCAACCATCCGGTGTGCCCTGATGTAACCTACCGGGCCATTGATGCCTGTGGCTACCACCATATGACAGGTTTTGTCCTCAAGCCAGTGCATGTAGTCGTTTTTCCAACGCACACCAGCATCATCAGACAAGACCAGTCGCGGATCCATCGCCTCGTGTTCATGCATGAGCGCCAGCCAGAATTCACAGAGGGTTTCAACATCAGCGGCTTGCGCCGGCCTCAACGTGATATGTTCTATCATACACCTACCGTTGCCGATACAGTTCTGGGTTTGAGGTAACCTTGCTTAACAAGCAATTCTGCGTTAAGTACTGCGCCACCAGCTGCGCCGCGGATGGTATTATGAGAAAGCACAATAAACTTCACATCGAGGACTTCGCAGGGCCGAACACGTCCAACCGTAACCGTCATCCCGTTGCCCAGGTTTGCGTGCCGGCGCGGCTGCGGGAAACGCGGATCGTCAAACCGTTTCACAAATTCGTCCGGCGCCGTGGGCAAGCCCAGGCCGGCCAGAGGAGACGCAAAATTATCAAAGGCCGCACTTACGGCGTCTGCCGACACCCGATTGCGAAATCGAATGGCAACGGTTTCCAAATGCCCATCCAGTACTGGCACCCGGTTGCACTGCGGACTCACTGCAAAAGCCGCCGGCGTAATGGCATCGTTTTCAAACCGGCCCAGCAGCTTCAGGGGTTCTGTAACCAGTTTGTCTTCTTCACCACCGATGTAAGGCACAACATTGCCCAGGATATCCAGCGATGAGACACCCGGATACCCGGCACCCGACAAAGCCTGCATCGTCGTAACCTGGACTGCATCTATTTCAAATGCGTCATATAGCGGCTTTAAGGCGCACACCAACCCAACCGTTGAGCAATTCGGATTGGTAACAATAAAACCGCCGCTGCCCCAGCGCTGGGTATGAATCAGCGCTGTATGCTCCGGGTTCACCTCTGGAATGAGCAGCGGTACCGTTTCATCCATGCGATAGTTTTTTGCATTGGAAATTACGGGATAGCCGGCGGTTGCAAATTGCTTTTCAAGCTCGCCTGCTACGCTCGAATCGAGGCCAGAGAATACAAAGTCACAATCAAACCCGGGCTTTGCCAGCTCAACGGTCTTGTTAGCCAGATGTGCTGGAATGGTAGTGGCACCAATCCAGTTTGTCGCCGCTGCATAAGGTTTACCGGCGGACCGCTCTGACGCAGCAAGTACCGTAACCTCAAACCAGGGATGGTTACCGAGAATTTGTACAAATTTTTGTCCTACGGCGCCAGTTGCACCGAGAATACCGACTTTTAATTTAGGGGTCATGGCTTATGTCTTCATTTGGCGCTGAACGATCTAGAAGTCGGAATGGGCAACCACACGATGGGTACCGATCCCGCAAAACAAGTGTCCCAAGCATGCTACATTACTTCAGCCTGTGCGGGCCAGTTTCTGGCATTTGGGCCGAATAACGGTTCCGGGCCAATCCAGGTGATCGATGCTCCGCACAAAGACTGGAATTTTTTCCGCCAACAGCGGGTCTAATGCCTTGCTGTGCATCCCCAGTTTGCCGGCCCGGTTGCTGGCAATTGTATCTTCAAGCACCAGTTCTTCAAACCGGACAGCGTGTTTATCGAGTCTCGGATCTTTGTTGTATATACCGTCAACGTCTGTCCACCGCTCCAGCCGTGAAGCCCCCAGGGATGCGGCAATCAGGGCAGCGGAGTAATCACTCCCGCCCCGCCCGAGCGTTGTGGTACGCCCATCAGGTGCACTGCCAACAAACCCTGTCACAACGGGAATGGCAGCCGTTTCAACCTTGTCGTACCAGGCATTAACCGCTGCCCTTGTCTGTACAAGATCAACAACAGCTTCGCCAAAACGATCATCCGTTTTTATCAGTTCCGCTGCATCGGTTGCGCAGCTCGACAGGCCGGCGTCATCAAGTGCAAGCGCAACGATGTGATGCGAAAGCCGTTCGCCGGCTGCCAACAAGGCATCTTTTCGCGCTGCACCGCCGCTACGATCAAATACGTCCATCTCCAGTGCTGCCAACAGCTGTTGCAGTTCAATATTATACAGGCGCTGGGCACGGAGACTCAGCACAGCCGCGGCGTGCAATTGGTGACGTTCCCGAAGCCAATCCAGGTGCGCATGACACACCTCTGATGGCAACGTTGCATCCGCCAATGCAACCAGCTTATTGGTAACGCCAGACAGGGCTGAAGCTATCACAACAACGCGATGCCGATCTGCAGCCAGGCGCTGTACAACCTGGATGGCACGACGAAATCGCTCCGGAGATCCAACAGAAGATCCTCCAAATTTAAGTACAACGGGGTGCTTCATGATGCGCAAGCTGCTATTGATTTTGTTGTTTGGTTTGGGTTCACGTGGTCCTTCATCCAGTTGCAAACCAGGATATTTAGCGCTTCGAGTTCTATCAGAAACGCGTCGTGGCCGTGCATAGAAGGCAGCAATACAAGGCTGGCCCCTGGTATGTATTGTGCCAGCTCTTCCTGTTCGGGTAGCGAATACAGCACGTCTGATTCGATACCAACAACAAGCGTTGGCTGTGTCAACTGACCAAGCACATCGGGATACGTACCTCTGCCGCGTGACACGTCGTGGCTGTCCATTTGCAGGGTAAGCTGGACATAGCAGTTTGCATCAAACCGATCGACAAGCTTGTCACCCTGGTATTGCAGATATGAGTTGACAGACAAGACTTCTTCGCCGGCGCTGTTGGTCATGCGGTTGCGTGCAAATCTTTGCCGGAAAGATGGCATCGAGCGATATGAAATCATCGCCATCATTCTGGCAGCAGCCAGGCCGGCCTCGGGTTCGTTGCCGGGGGTGTAATATCCTTTATTCCATTTAGGATCAGCAAAGATTGCCTGCCGCTGTGCTTCTCCCCATGCAATACACCAGGCCGAATGCCGGCCGCCAACTGCTATGGGTACCAGTGCGCGAACGAAGTCTTTATAATAGCCCCATTCAAGCACCTGCATTCCTCCCATCGATCCGCCAATCGCCATAGCCAACTGCTGCACACCGAGGTCTTCAAGCAGCAACTTGTGGATGGCTACTGTATCACGGATTGTAGCTGCGGGAAAATCAGCACTGTACGGCTGGCCCGTTGCAGGATGCGTAGACAAGGGTGATGCAGAGCCATAAGGTGATCCAAGCACGTTGGCTGCTACTACAAAATAGCGGTCGGTATCCAGCGCTTTGCCAGGCCCGAGCAATCCGCCCCACCAATCATCAACATGTGGATCACCGGTCAATGCGTGACAGACCATGATCGCGTTATCGCCGGCAGGATTGAGTTTACCCCAGGTCTTGTATTGCACGGGTGCCTGTTGTATAACGGCACCATTTTCAAACTGAAACTCAGGCGCAGTAAAAGTTTGCATTCGATTTGCTCGTTTTACGTCTATCGAACGAAAGGGTAGGCCCGCGGCGTACAGTAGGGACGCGGGCAATTCTCCCACGCCCCCGCTGCAACAACCATACAGAAAACCCCAGCATTGATGATCTTGAACCTATGCGGCAACCTTCGCGGCAGCCAATGCCTGCTCGAAATCACCTTTCAGATCATCGATATGTTCGATGCCTACAGATACGCGAATGAGATCAGCAGAAACACCGGAAGCTTCTTGCTCTTCGGCAGAAAGTTGCTGATGGGTGGTAGAGGATGGATGAATCACCAGCGTTTTAGCATCTCCAACGTTTGCCAGATGGCTCGCCAGTTTCACATTGTCGACAAAAGATTTGCCGGCAGCAGCGCCCCCTTTGATACCAAACGAAAGCACAGCGCCAAATCCGTTTTTCAGGTACTTCTTGGCATTGGCGTGGTAGGGATGTGATTCGAGGCCGGCATAGCTGACCCAGTCAACTTCGTCCTGTTCACCCAGCCATGTAGCAAGTTCTAGCGCATTGTCGCAGCTGCGCTGTACACGCAGCGATAAGGTTTCGAGCCCTTGCAAGAGCAAAAACGAACCAAACGGGTTCTGGCAAGGCCCCAGATCACGCAGTCCTTCTACCCGGGCGCGAATGATAAACGCCACGTTGGCGCCAAGCACGCCTTCAGGACCAAATACTTCCCAGAAATTGAGTCCGTGATAGCCAGGCGAAGGCTCGGTGAACACAGGGAATTTGCCGTTATCCCAAGGGAAGGTGCCGGCATCAATAATAACACCGCCGATGGTTGTGCCATGGCCGCCAATCCATTTGGTTGCGCTTTCCACAACGATATCTGCGCCGTGCTCGATAGGGCGACATAGATAGCCTGCAGCGCCAAACGTATTGTCGACAATCAGCGGCACGCCATTGGCTTTTGCAATGGCAGAAATGGCTTCAAAATCTGGCACATTGAACCGCGGGTTACCGATGGTTTCCACGTAGATGGCTTTGGTCTTGTTGTCGATTAGCCGCTCGATAGAGCTGGCATCATCTCCATTGGCAAACTTTACACGTATGCCCAACCGGGGTAGGGTCACTTTAAACTGATTGTAGGTCCCGCCATACAGGTAGCTTGCAGCAACAATGTTGTCGCCGGCTTCGGCGATATTTGTGATAGCAAGCAACTGTGCAGCCTGGCCGCTCGACGTTGCGAGTGCAGCAAGTCCTCCTTCCAATGCAGCAACGCGTTTTTCGAACACGTCGGTGGTAGGGTTCATGATGCGGGTATAAATGTTGCCAAACTCCTTCAACGCAAACAGGTTGGCGCCATGCTCAGCGTCGTTGAAGGTGAAGGAGGTTGTAGCGTAGATGGGTACCGCTCGGGCGTTGGTTGCCGAATCAGGATCCTGGCCGGCGTGCAGTTGGAGCGTTTCGTATCGGAGAGACTGTCCGTTGGTGCTCATGGAATCGTATGGTTTAGTGGTTTAGGGGGTCCTGACCATACATCCAGTGGACTGGCATTACATGCCGGGGAGCGTGGTGTGCAAAAAGCGGAAGGGCATAAAAAATCCCCTTCACGCTCAATGCGGAAGAGGCTCATTGGTATACTGGCTTGATAACCAGATCCGGTGGCTTCACTCCCGCCCATCTTACCTCTTGTTAAAAACTGAGGTAGGAAGTGGCACCTTCCCAATCTGAATAAATCAGGGTTGGCGGTTGCCAGGGCTTCGCAGGGCCTATTCCCTCCACCCTTCTGGATGAGCTGTCAGAAACATTGTTTCTTTCTTTACCTACCCCCTTTTTTAAAGCCTGTTCCTGTTGCCACATTATTTTTTTGCCAGCCATAGGCCCTGTCCATATTCTTTCGGGACCAAATAAATGCAATCTTGCAGATTTTGCCCGATCGGGTGGTCTGACTGCCGGTTGTTATGTATTTTAGAAAAACCGCAACTACATCCCCCATCTCTGTGCACATTCCCACATTCCGAGCCGACCTGGTAGTCAAGGTGATCGAAGGCCGCGGGGTTATCATCGTTTCTGAAAAAGACGAAGTAATCCTCCGGGGGAAAGCTGTTGAACTGGTAGCGGCAGCAATCGACGGAAAAAAAAGCGAGCAGGAGATCCTGGATCTACTCAGCCCAAGCCTGGGGGCACCAGCCATTCACTTTTGCCTGATAAAACTTGCTGAGGGCGGCTATATCGATACCCATCCCTCATCCATTCCTTTACCCCAGCGCATATTCTGGCAACAAGCCGGCGTTGATCCTGCACAGGCTTATCACAAACTGCAACACGCTGCAATTGGCCTCCAGGCCATCGGCGATGTCCCGACTGCAACCATTCGTGAAGCATTACAACGCCTGGATATAAAAACGGAAGACACCGGCCACTTAAACCTGGTACTTACCGACAACTACCTGTCCCCTGCATTGGCTTACTTGAATGAAACGTTCCTCGCGTCGCAACAGCCCTGGATGTTGGTTAAGCCTGTTGGTAGCCAGCTGTGGATTGGCCCACTCTTTTACCCACGGACTACGGGTTGCTGGGCGTGTCTGGAATCCAGACTTGTAGGCCAGCGCCCGTTGTATCAGCTTGCAGCCCATGATGATACAGCGTTGCCGGCGTTGACAGGCGATCGTTTTACGCTGCCCTCACAGGCGCAGGTAGCGGGTAACCTTGTGGCGATGGAAGTATTAAAATGGTTCGGGAAAGAAGCAGATCACGGTTTGAGCGGTGCTTTGCGCACCTATGATGTCCATACGAACGAAGCAGTTCTACACCCCCTTACACGCAGACCCCAGTGTCCTGCTTGTGGCAATCCTGCAACCGACACCCAGACATCCGCTGTACTTACGCTGCAATCCCAGAAAAAACGTGGACACGCGTCAAACGGATACCGCTTGCAGGAGCCTCGAAAAACGTATGAGGCTTATGCGCACCATATCAGCCCGATCACAGGCATCGTCAAACACGTAAGCCAGATCGAGGTGCCGGGCGAACAGGTACATGTATACAGCGCAAGTCACAATATGCGCCCCGTATCCAACCTGCCGGCCGACCTGCCCTCTCTCATTCGCGACCAAAGTGGCGGGAAAGGCATCACCCGGCAAGCTGCAAAAACCAGCGCCCTGTGCGAGGCACTCGAACGGTTTTCTGGCATTTACCAGGGGAATGAATCGCGTATACTGGCCACGTATCGAGAATTGGGAGAAGACGCGATTCATCCGAATGCGTGCATGTTGTTTAGTCCCGACCAGTATGCCAAAAGAGACGCCTGGCATGCCACCTGTGACCATCCTTTTCAGCATGTGCCCATACCCTTTGAAGCCGATACACCCATTGAATGGACACCGGTATGGTCGCTGACGCTGCAACGCATCCGCTACTTGCCCACCGCCTACTGTTATTTTAACTACAAAGGCCCCCATCCGGGCTTTTGCAAAGCGGATTCGAATGGCAATGCATCGGGCAACACACTCGAAGAGGCCGTCTTGCAGGGCTTAAATGAATTGGTAGAGCGCGACAGCGTGAGTATGTGGTGGTACAACAAGCTGAGCCGGCCGCAGGTAGACATCAGCACCTTTAATGTGCCATACGTTGAGGCCATGCAACGCTACTACAAACACCAAAACCGTGTTTTCTGGGTACTCGACCTGACAACCGACCTCAACATTCCGACATTCGCGGCCATTTCCAAACGCATAGACCGGCAGCCTGAAGACATCATTTTCGGCTTCGGCACCCACCAGCATGCCCCATCAGCACTGCAACGCGCCATCGCAGAAATGAACCAGTTGCTGCCTTTTGTTGCAAAGCGAAAACCAGATGGCTCAACCAACTACGCATATGATGGGGCGTTGGAAATGAAATGGTGGCAACAGGAAACCGTCGCGAAAAACACCTACCTCTTGCCCAATTCTGCTGAACTTCCTCGTACGCGTGCAAACTTCAAGCAGGCATTGTCTGATGACTTGCTCGACGACATTAACCAGGGTGTAAAACATGTCGGCAGCCTCGGCCTGGAAGTGCTCGTACTCAATCAAACGCGGCCGGATATCGGGCTACCAACAGTGAAAGTCATTGTACCGGGGCTCCGTATTTTCTGGAAGCGATTGGCCCCCGGCAGGTTGTACGATGTGCCCGTAAAACTCGGCTGGCTGGATTCCCCAATACAAGAGCAGGACCTGAACACCTTTCCTTTCTTTCTTTAGGTCCATCATTCAAGTACAAACTTGCAATTACACCAAAAAATAGCGCATTTACGTCATGAATAGCAGAGGGCGCGTGCCGTAGAATAGAGGGGGACGGTCGTTCATCGCAAAGTTAAATGTGACCCTAATGATGCGGTGTTCGGCCGTTCTATTTTTTTGTCCATAAACCACATCTAAGGACAAGGCCACTTCATGCGACTAGCGTCCCTGCCACGTCAAGACATACGCCGGCGGCACATTGGGTAACACTGCACGGCTCCGATGAAAAGGACCAAACCGGTCATCCATAGCGCGTCTAAATCGAACAGCAGAAGGCAGTGGAAAAGCGTGGACGTATTGAAAGGTTCGGAACACACATTGCGGCGTCATCAGGTGCTCAACATCTTCAATGATGTTATTTCGCACATCAGCCAACAGGGTCGCAAAGGGCAAACTCGACACGATCGCTCTCACCTCGCCCAGTCCTGAATCTTGGTGGATCTCGCTTGCGTCTTCTGCACTGCCATTTACAAAGTGCATATCGGGAAATCGTCGCTGCAACAATTCAACAAATGCCAACTCGCGTTCAATGCCAAGGTAGGCGGCGCCCTCGGGTAACATCAATCGAATTTTATCTGTAAAGGCGCCTGTACCTGGCCCGAGCTCAAGAAGGGTTTCGCCGGCCTGTAAATCGAGACCTGCTACCATCGCACGTGCAAGCTCTGGCGCGCTGGGCACAATTGCGCCGACGCTGCCTGGATTCCGTAAAAAAGCGCGCAAGAACTTGAAAAAATGCTGCCGATTTGCCTTTTGATCTGCCTCCAGCACTTCCACAACTGCCTCCAGTTTACCCATGGTATCGCCCTGCTTAATCCGTACAATCTGCCTTGTAGATGCTGGCTTTCAAAATTATGATAACACAATTTTACCGATAACAAAACTTGCATTTTATTTATCTACAAATTGAAAAATATGGCAGGCTTAATCCAAAAGTTGCAACACCTTAAATAAGTTGCGCCAATCTCCCATTGTTTGCCTCAGACTGATTGGTTATTTATAGCTCGGTATACCACACAAGATAAACAAGTATACACAGGGAATATTGTATCCGGTCAATTCCCTCACCCTGGCAGGTGTATATCATTCTTAGTTTTTTTCATACCACCACACCACGTTCCGTGGCTGCTGTGGTTATTTACAAGATTCACAAATGGGTACGAGAGCACTATTTCTAATCGCAGCCAGCCTAATCACCGGCACCGCCCTCATGGTCGGCATGTCGCGCCAGGCAACAACCAATGACGCTAAGGTTTCAGCATACCAGGAGGATGTATTGCTGAATCAAATTGCCAAATCGGCAGAAAGTCTTGTTATTGCGCAAGTCAAACGCGATTTCGATAATGCCCCATCGAACATCAATCACCATAACGTTGCCATGAAAGGCGGCCATTTCAGCGCATCAGCAACGTCAAATGGTGCAGATGAGGTTCTGGTTACCGTAACCGCCACCTATGGCGATATGGCACGGCAAATCACAACCACGTTGCAGCGCAGTGGTTCTTCAGGCACGATGGATGCAGCTTTGATGATTGATGCACCAAGCGCAAATGTATTGCTGACCGGCTTACAGTATTGCGTGATTGGCACCGATTACAATCCACCTTCTATCGGTGGTTCCTCACCCGGATTGCATGTTGGAGCTGTTATGGCAACTTCCAGTACCGTTCGCGATCAGATTAGAACAGCTATGGGTGCAACGCAGCACAACAACATTATCGGCATCAATGGCCCTGGTGACATCTACCACGACAACTTCGGCCTCGACGTTAACAAAATTTATAATGATGCGATCAGCAATGTATCTGATACGCATGATGGCAGCTCAATTTCAGGCGTTTATGGTACTGCCGCTGCGCCGGCCGTACTGCATGTAACCGGTGACGCTATCCTTGCTGGCAATCTCCAGGGCTACGGTGTACTCGTTGTCGATGGCGACCTTGATACGGCTGATGGCTCCCTGCAATGGGAAGGTGCAGTTATCGTCAACAAAGAAAGTGACCTGCTCTTTAGAATGGACGAATGGTCACGCGTTTTTGGTGGTGTAATCATCATGAATGGTTCGCGGGCCTTTAATATGCCTGGCAACGGCACACTCGACGTGACGTACTACGCTTCTAGCTCAACAATGAACTCTTCACTGGCAATCAAGCCTGTTGGCCAGAGCGTTGCAACCCTGTTTTCTTCGGGTGCAAACAGCAATAGCGATCAGACAACCAGTTGGAGCTCTGTATACGAGCTGGGGCAGCAGGTTAACTTCATGACAGAGACAACACCAGCCACGGGTGATGCATTCCATCGGATGGCGCGCCACAACGCACCTGAATATGTAAACCAGCCACACGCAAAGGTTCGTGCATTGGGCAGCGACAGCTGGGAAATTACATTTGAAACCGGCGTGGCAGACATGAGCGCAAGCGAAGCGATCGAAGCCGGCGTTGAAGAAGCAAACTGGGATTACAGCGACGAGAAAGTTGTGGTCAACTTCGTACCCGACGGCACCGTGCCTCCTGGCGACAACTCGCCAAATTGGAGCTCTACGTTTACGTACGATACGCCAATGTCAACCAGCGAATCATCTGCGCAGATTGAATTCCATGGCACCGGCACGATCATCTACAGCTCGGAAGCCATGGCGCGCCTCGCAAACATCCTTCCTTCCATGAACCAGGATGACACAATTGTGATTGCTGAACGCCACATGGAAAACCTGGACCATGCCAACCACGCCCCGTAAGGAGCCCGCGTTCAGGAAAGCGCAATTACTTTACCCGGGTTCATGATGTTGCCCGGATCAAGTGCAAGTTTAATGTTTTTCAAGAGGCCGAATGCGTCACCGTATTCGGCCTCTAAGTATTTACGCTTGCCGATGCCAACGCCGTGTTCACCGGTACAGGTACCGCCATATGACAAGGCCATGTTAACGAGGCGTTCGTGCAGCAGGCGCGCCTCCGCAATCTCTGCGTCATTTTCCGGATCTACAAGAAATTGCATGTGGAAATTTCCTTCACCAATGTGTCCAACCAGGGGCGCTATGATGCTGGATCTTGCAACATCGTCACGGACGGCTTGCACACACGCGTTTAGTTTGGACATCGGTACACACACATCACTCGACATCACCTGGCACCCCGGACGCAGCGCAATCGATGAATGGTAGGCATGGTGCCGCGCGTGCCACAGGCGCTCGCGCTCCGCCGGCGTTGCAGCTTGTTCAAAGCCGTCTCCGATTGCGTCAGGATTCACCGTTCGATCCGCCAGTTGCCGAAAAGCCCGGACCTGATCATCCACCTCTGAAGGGCTTCCGTTAAATTCAAGGAAAAGCGTGGGCTGCTCCGGGTACTGAAGATTTGAGTACAGATTCATGCCTTGCATCATCAGACCATCCAGCAATTCAATCCGGGCCATTCTGATGCCGGCGGCATGGGTTTTAATCACTACGTCAATCGCGCTTGAGATGTCGGGAAACCGAATTACTGCCGCCTCAATACGGGCAGGGATCCGCTGCATGCGCAGGGTGACTTCGGTAATTATCCCCAACGTGCCTTCAGATCCCACAAACAACCGCGTCAGGTCGTAGCCGGCTGCCGACTTCCGGGCCCGCGTGCCTGTTTCAATAATCTGACCATCTGCAAGCACTACTTTTAAGGAAACCACGTTCTCCCGCATCGTCCCATACCTGACAGCGTTTGTACCACTTGCGCGCGTCGCCGTCATCCCTCCCAACGTTGCATTGGCGCCTGGATCTACAGGAAAGAACATACCATCCGCAGCCAGCCTTTCGTTAAGCTGCAGCCGGCGTACGCCCCCCTGCACCGTGCAATCCATGTCGGCCACACTGACATTGAGGATTTTGTTCATCTGCGTAAGATCAACACTAACGCCGCCCCGGGTAGCGAGCACGCCGCCCTCAAGAGAAGATCCTGCACCAAAAGGAATAATAGGCACGCCGTGTTCACCGCACGTCTTTACAATCAACGCGACTTCTTCGTTCGATCGTGGAAAACAAACGGCTTCTGGGGCTGCCGGCCGGTGCCAGGAATAGTCCTTTCCGTGGGCCTGCAGAATATCAGTTGCTGTTGACACCTGCCCGGGCATGGCATCGCTGAGAATCGTGAGTACGCTGGTTATGGAGTTTGTTGCCATGAAACTAGAGATTAAGGTGGACGCCCTACCCTGCATAAAGCGCAGCACAATCATCTTTATCTGTGCCGGTAAAATATTTTTTGTATAGGGTAATATAAGCAGACTTCTCAAACGTGCTGCCCGGCGGAGTAAGCCACAAATCCGGCTTGCTTCGCGGTCCCACAGATGATAGTTTAGTTCAACGCTTCCCTTGAATAAATCCCGGATGGCATGACTTCCCGCTTATTAACACTTACCGCGCTGCTTCTAACCCTTTTTGCCGGCT